>JAZLJN010000030.1:0-12447 GCA_045617885.1 Bacteroidales bacterium
ACCACCTACGCTACAGACCATTGTAGAGGGTGGTGATACTTGTTATCATTAATATGTACGCGCGTACATTATATCAAAGGTTTGATTAATGCGTATAGTACGAAATAGGACATCACCAATGAGAGTATCAACTTGATGCCCGAAGTAATCAGGAACGAAACGAACTGCAGGAATGCTACCCGAAGCGCAACGCTTGTTTGATCCGTTGCAATCATTTCACCAATAAAAGCACCAACTAACGGACCTAATACAAGCCCCAAAGGCATAAAAAGCATGCCCACAAATACTCCGACCGTTGATCCGATGACAGCCTCCCGGCTTCCTCCCCCTATTTTGGTAACAAAACCAGGAGCAACATAATCAAGGATAGCGACCAATAAAGTCAAGATGCCGAAAACTATCACTACCGTCAAACTGACATAAGGCTCACATGCAAAATAGGCAAAAACCAATGCTGCCCAAGCAAATGGTGGACCAGGCAATGCCGGAACCACGGAGCCTATCACACTTACCAGACATAGGATGACAAGTAAGGCATAGATTAAGAACATTACGCCCATGGATAAAGTTAAAAGTTAAAGGTTAAAAGTTAAAGGTTAAGAGTTAAAAGTTAAAAGTGAAGAGTGAAGGGTTACAGTCATTCAAAGAAATTATACTAAAAAAGAGCATAAAGTACTATTATCTCTTTCTTCTGAAGAATTCCGTTACCAGCTGCAGAGCCTCGTCAGCCAATACACCCTTCACGACCTCCGTACGCGGATGAAGCGCCTTGGGAGCAATCTGACTATAACCTCGGCGAGGATCATCTGCGCCATAAACGATACGCGATATCTGACTCCAGCCCAGCGCACCGGCACACATCACGCAGGGTTCGAGTGTGACATATAGTGTACAATCTGTCAAATACTTACCTCCCAAGGATTCAGTGGCGGCTGTTATCGCCTGCATCTCGGCATGGGCAGTCACGTCATTCAGGCGTTCAGTCAGATTATGTGTACGTGCCAGAATCCGATCCCTGCATACTATTAGAGCTCCCACAGGAATCTCCCCCTCGTCTGCTGCCTTACGGGCTTCGGCAAGTGCCTGTCTCATATAATATTCATCAGTCATAAGCATCAAATCCTTTTTAATACTCCGCCTTTGGATGGGAAATGTATAATCCACATACAGAAGCCTGCGGATACATAGCGCCATTTTCGGTCAAAGAGATGCCGATGGCAGAAAAGTCTATCATCTTTGCCAACTGGAAGATGAGGCGCTGGTCAGGCAATGATGGATAACCGATGGCAGGACGAATACCACACCAGCCATAATGCTCTTTCAACTGATGACTCATATATTCACTGGCAGCCTCAGCCAGTCGGTCACCAAGTGTCTGAAGCAGGAGTGCATCATAGTCACTGTTGCCCTGTTCTTGCTTGAGATGCTCCAGACGCCCAACAAACGCTGAGCTAACGGTGGCGGCAAACGCACCTACATAATCATGGACTGGCGACACATAATCGCAAAGCGAGAGACAGGTCTCTGGTGCCGACTTCTGCTGACGCACGGTCTGGATATCAATCGTCTGGTTGCAACAAGGGCAGGCTTCATCATGATCATTATGCCGCAAAGTGATACGGATACAATCCTCCTTGCCCTGAGCCGGATAGAATGCTTGTGTGATACGAAGCGCGTAAGCCGGATCATCCGCCATTTCCATGAGCAAGGTCTCAGCATCTGCGCGAAGCTTCTTACCCTCATCACTTTCCTCTTTTACCCGCCAAGGCCAATAGAAATAAGTCCAATCAATGAATGGAATCACCGCGCTTACCGGTATCGAATCAAGAACCTTCGGTCCAACAAATGGTGGCTCCACTGGAGTATAGTCACTCCAATCCAACCGCAACCTTCGCTCCAATGGAGTAGAGACGCACTCCACTTCAGACCGCTTCCCCGCCTCATTCTTTTCTTGCTGATGAGTGGACTGCTGTTCTCGGATACGCTGCTGTTCAGCACGATTCTGTTCAATAACCACCTCTCGCTGTGAAGGATCAAGCAGACGCATAGCCAATCCTGGATTAGAAGCAGCATCGCGCACATGGAACACCGGTCCGTCATAGCAAGGAGCAATCTTAACAGCCGTATGAATAGGCGAAGTCGTGGCACCACCCACCATTAGAGGAATGCTCAATCCAGCTTCCTGCATAGCAGTAGCCACATGGCACATCTCTTCCAGACTTGGTGTAATCAGACCGGACAGACTTACGAAATCCGCCTGATGCTCAATGGCGGCTTTGATGATCTCTTCCTGTGGCACCATTACTCCCAGATCAATCACCCTGAATCCATTGCATGAAAGAATCACACTCACAATATTCTTTCCAATATCATGAACATCACCCTTAACGGTAGCGATGACAATCGTCCCGGCCTGGTGAGCCGACGCCGCTTCCGTCTCCTGACTCAATGATGCGTTTTCCATAAAAGGCTGCAGTATCTCTACCGCCTTCTTCATCGTACGTGCAGTCTTGACAACCTGCGGCAGGAACATCTTTCCTTCACCGAAGAGACGTCCCACCTCGTTCATACCATCCATCAGTGGGCCAGAGATAATCTGGACAGGAGTATCACCGCGTTCAAGAAGAGCATGCAAATCAGTATCCAGTCCCGTAGTCAAGCCCTTAAGGAGTGCCTGCTGAAGGCGCTGCTCGGGAGTGGAAGCCTCTGTGCTGCAGGCTTCTGCCTTTCCTGTACGATTATCAACCGATGCTGTAGTATCAGAAAGCCCCGATTGCGATGTGAAGATAGCCTTGGGGTCATACTTCCGTCCCTCTTCCTTGGCTTTGCTTTGAGCCTCTGCCATACGTTGGGCTATCTCAATCAGTTCCTCCGAAGCATCGGCAGAGGTATTCAGCAGCACCTCTGTGATTGCCATACGCAATTCCAATGGGATGCTCTTATATGGCACCTCTGCTGCCGGATTCATGATAGCCATTCCCATACCATTGGCTTTCGCATGGTGCAAGAAGACCGAATGCATGGATTCGCGCAAGTAATTATTTCCTCTGAAAGCGAACGAGAGGTTGGAGAGTCCACCAGAGACGCGGGTTCCCGGCAGATTGTCCGTAATCCAACGAGTGGCACGAATGAAATCCTGGGCGTAGGCGTTATGCTCTGCCATACCCGTTGCCACGGTGAGCACATTCGGGTCGAAGATAATGTCTTCAGGCGCAAAACCAACCTCTTCGGTCAGCAATCTGTACATACGTTGACAGATCTGGATGCGACGTTCATAATCAGTAGCCTGCCCCTCCTCATCAAAGCACATTGCGATGACCGCAGCACCCAGACGTCGTATGGTTCGGGCATGGTCAAGGAATTCCTCCTCTCCCATCTTCAGGCTGATACTATTGACAATGCCTTTGCCCTGCAGACACTTCAGTCCTGCTTCTATCACATCGAATCTACTGGAATCTACCATGATAGGCACGCGACTGATGGATGGATCAGACGCCAGCAGATTGAGGAAAGTTACCATTTCCTGCCGGGCATCCAGCAGACCATCATCCATGTTGACATCTATAATGCATGCCCCATCCTCTACCTGCTTGCGGGCTATCTCCAGAGCCTCTTCATAATTCTTCTCCTGAATCAGACGCAGGAATTTTCGTGAACCTGCCACGTTACAACGCTCACCCACCGGAATGAATGAGGAAGGTGTAGGGAGGAAGGAAGCATGAGGTGTAGCGGCGACTAATGGTTCCAGGCCGGACAGACGCATGGCTCGTTCTTTTTTCACTGTCTTTCGGACAGGCTCAGCCATCCTCCGATCTATCTCAGCTCGCATCGCCTCTATGTGTGCAGGAGTTGTGCCACAGCACCCGCCCACCATATTGACCAGCTGCTCATCAAAGTATGGGCGCATCTGTGCTATCATATCCGCTGGCGTATCATCATACCCACCGAACTGGTTAGGAAGACCTGCATTCGGATGGCAGCTCACATAGCAAGGGGCTGCCTCGGACATTTGCCGCAGATAAGGCACCATACCGTCGGCTCCCAAGCCGCAGTTAAGACCCAGACAGAGCGGATCAGCATGAAGCACACTGGTCACAAAGGCAGGAACGGTCTGGCCAGAGAGCGTACGTCCAGAAGCATCACTCACGGTCATTGACAAGAGTATCTCAGGGAAAGCATTCTTTCCGCCTTCCTTTTGTCCAGAACTCATGACCCCTCTTTTTACCTTTTCATAAGCAGAAAGAGCCGCCTTGGCATTGAGCGTATCAAAGATGGTTTCCACCAGGATTGCATCAACACCTTCCGCTACAAGTACCTCAATCTGTTCGAGATATGCTGACTCCAGCTCGTCAAACGTAATACTGCGAGCCGCCGGATCATTGACATCTTCGCTCATGGAGAGCATCTTGCTGGTAGGTCCCACATCGCCCAACACAAATACAGGACGGTCAGCCTCCCTTGCCGCCTGGAGTGCCAATCTCGCCGCTGCCCGGTTGAGCTCCACGATGTGCTCCTCCAGAGAATATTCCTGCTGAGAGATTCGCTGGGAAGAGAACGTATTGGTGGTCAGCACGTCGGCACCCGCCTTCACATACCGGCGATGGATGTCGAGCACCACATCCGGACGGGTGACGCTCAACACATCATTGTTGCCTTTGATAGATGACAGCACTTCACAACGGAAGTCCTCCTCTGTGAGTCCGTATTCCTGAATGAGCGAACCCATGCCGCCATCCAGCAGTAGTATTTTTTGGGCAAAAGCTTCGCGAAGGGTCATAGCTGTTTCATTATAGTCTCAATCTGTGCTGCTGCATTCATCGTATAGAAGTGGAGCGAAGGCGCTTCATGCTCACGCAGCTCACGGCACTGACGGATGGCCCATTCTGTACCCACCTGCTTCACGTCAGCATTGCTCTCACATTTCTCCAGCTGCTCCACCAGTTCATCCGGGAAGTCGATATGGAAAGTACGGGGCAGCATCGAGCAATGGTTCAAGGTAGCCAACGGCTTGATGCCTGGCACAATAGGCACATTGATTCCCGCCTCGCGGCATCGATCCACAAACTGGAAATACTTCTTATTGTCGAAAAACATCTGCGTGACAATATAACCGGCACCCAGCTCTACCTTATGCTTCAGCCAGCGCACGTCAGCAGCAAAGCTCATGGCCTCATCATGCTTTTCTGGATAGCCAGCCACGCCATAAGTGAAGGGTCGTTCCTCTGCCAGCTCATGATGTTCACCGAAAAGCAACTGTCCCTGATTAAAGCGGTTCACCTGTTCGCACAGTTCAGAAGCAAAGCGCAAGCCTCCCTCCTTTGGTATGAAGCGGGAATCCTGTTTCGATTTGTCACCACGCAGAATGATCAGGTCTCTGAGGTCAAGGAAAGAGAGATCGAGCAGTTCGTATTCCGTCTCCTGCTGTGAGTATCCGCTGCAGATCATGTGAGGCACAACGGGCACTCCGTACTTCTGCTTAATAGCGTATGCAATAGCCACCGTGCCCGGACGCAGGCGCTCTTCCACACGGCGGAACTCACCCGGAGCCACCTCCTTATAGGCGAAGTCCGAGCGGTGGGTAGTCACCTCGATGAAAGCCGGATGGAAAGGCATCAGACGGTCGATGGTTTGGTAAATCTGTTCGATGCTCTTGCCTCTCAGCGGAGGGAGCACCTCGAATGAGAATAATGTCTCGTGAGTCTGCTGCAGGAGTTCAGTTACTGACATATCGGTAGTTTCTTTGTTTTCAAAATCAATGTGTCTTTTCAAATATTGAGCGCGCAAATATACATTATTTATCTTTAATATACAAATCCTCATGCGCAAACCTTATTATTTTCTATTCTTTTTTGGCGATATTGAATTTTTTTTTACCTTTGCAGTGCAAAAGGGGTATTGGATATATGATTAGAGAATCTATCAAAGACGTCAATCAGACACATGGAAATGGATCGTTTTTAGAGTCAATTAAGAATTTACCACAAGGTAGATATAAGTTAATTGATGGAGAATAGGTTTATGTTAATCAATAATAATTATTGGCTATGATTAAAGTATTGTTTATTGGCGTTTTTGCAATTTGCATCACTATTTTTTACAATTATGTGTCTAACCCAATAGACTTAATAATATGGTCATTTACTGGTGATGGATATTTGTTCGAATTCTGTATAAGCTTTTTCCATATTTTTCTTTATGATTTGATTCTTCAATGTTGGCGCATCTTCAGGAATCATAGAATATGGTCAATTATCTTGTTGATAGAACTACCAATCCTAATACTTATAATCCCTATCTGCTATGCGGACAGGGATCTCAGCAATTATTTTACTATAGTTTATGATTGGAATAATTATGGTATGACGCCGCTGGCTTTTGCACTTTCTTCATTGGAAATAGGTGGCATAATCATATACTTTGTTGCAAACATGGTAGATAGACGGATTGTTCAAACAGATGATGATATACGTACTTCTTCTTTGCCTACTAGAATACTGGAGTTCCTGACAATCTTTTCGTTTGTTGGCGGTATTTTGTATTTTAAATTTTATGACAACGGAGAAGATAGCAATACCCGAACGTTGACGACTACAAATGGTAGTTATTATATCTACGAGCACCGCTCAACGGATAGTATCTATGTAAAAATATCAGATAATGAGTTCTTTAGCGAAAGTCTTTCATTCAGAGCAAGTACAGTTGAAACCTTTGGGCCAAGAATCTTTGTCATGTTATATCCCAATAATATTGTAGATATCGATTACCCAGATTCTTTTATTTCTATTGAATCAATGTCAAAATATAACGTATTATTCATGAAAGAACCAGATATGAATACTATTTTATCTGATAAAGAACTAAGTTACGAATGTTATTATTTCTGGTTTTCTTTTGCGAAAGACCCTATTGTGGCACGACATATTGTTTTTTCCAAATCTGGTGATATACTAAAATATAGAGATATTAGCATGAAAAAATTGAAGCCAACTATAACAGAATAACAGCATAATCATAAACGATTTTAAGAAAAGTATGAGAAACAAACCATATAGGTTTCTTTGTCCTCGAAAACCATTCGGCATTCAGTATATTATCGCGCAAATACACAATAATTATCAAACTATAGCAAATCCTTAAGCCAAACCTATCCTTTTTCATGCCATTCTCATCTTTTTCCCCCTTTTCAATCACATTTTCATTTCATTTTTTTGTGGAACCAGGACTTATTTGTACCTTTGCTTTCCGAAAAAACTAAATGGGGTAATGACGGCCCCGATGCATAAAGGCTTTCCATGACATCGTGGAAAGGAATCTGATTAACATCAGTACATTTTCATATCAGCAGCCTCCAACCTGTTCTTCCAACAGGGCTACAAGGAGTGACCTCAAATCGCCCTTTGTCACCATCCGTTCCAGAGAACCAGACATCACTCATCCGTTGTCAATATCCGTACCACAGAAAGTGACCCCCACTCACCCGTTGTCACTATCCGTGCAAGATAAGATACACCAAAACTGTGCATCACCTTGACCAAGCCACATGCATATCAGATATCAGTTATCAGTTTGCAATCCGCAAACAAGTAAAAACTTTTTAAAAAAACAACAAGCATCCGTGCATTTATTTCATTTCCTAATCATTTTCCGCACAAAATTCCCCTATTTCCTTGCATAACACAAAAATGTTGTGTATCTTTGCAGCGGATTACACCAAATTCCATGTCCCTCGGTAGTGCAGTATGGCTAACCCCCGGACATTTCCCCCGAGCATGATTCGGCTGGAAGAACACATAGCATACTGATAAACATTGACTATTATTTGCGTTCGCCTGAATAGCCTAGGAAACTAATCAGATTGAAATAAGAACACAAAGAATAGTGGTTAGGTAGCTTCTCTAGGAGAAGTATACCTCGTCACCTATATAAGAGGTCAATGTTCATGTTTTATGGCATGGACATTTCTTATTAGGTGACAGAGGGTTCAATTCCTAGGCAGCCTCGGCGAACGCATAAGAATGTTCATGCCCTTTTTATGTCCATTCGCCTTAAGAAATGATGCCTACATGGAGTTCTCGCTATTTAGGGAAACGATAGATTTTATATCAGAATATGACTAAAAAATGATTTATTACGTATAAAACTCAATCTGAAATCTTATGAAAAGAATTTTAACTTTATTTCTGACACTGTTCTTTTGTACAGTTGTTTTCTCGCAGGATCTTTATGAACGCGATGGCATTGTTTATGAATTAACGGGAGATGTTGCCATGGTACAGCGCATATACGTTGGCAACAACGTGGATATACCAGAAACAATAGAATACAATGGACAAGTCTATCAGGTAATCGCCATTTGTAAAGAAGCTGCCTATGATAACAAAGATCTAGTTTCAGTAAAACTACCAGACAATCTTTTCAGTATCGGAGAATTTGCTTTCGCATATTGTAACCATTTGGCAGAGATCAATTTGGACCATGTTTTGCTTATTGACGAATCAGCTTTTGAAGGATGTGAAAGTCTTACCGTGGCTAATCTTAAAGAGGCAATGGTATATAACCATGCATTTGCTTTTTGTTCTAACTTACAAGATGTAAGCTTATGTGCAGAGACTCCTCTCATCAGTGAAGGTCAGTTCATGGAATGCAAAAACCTGAAGAAAATAGTCCTGCCAAGCAAGTTGGAGCAAATCGAATATGCTGCATTTGCCGGATGTAGTCAGCTATCAGAGATCAATTTGGACCAAGTTATGTTTATTGACAAATCAGCTTTTGAAGGGTGTGAAAGGCTTACCGAGGCTAATCTCGTAAAGGCCGAAGAGGTAGGAAAATATGCATTTGCTGATTGTTTTAGCTTACAGAATGTAACCTTATGTGCAGCAACAACCACCATCAGTGAAGGTCAGTTCATTGGATGCGCAAACTTGAAGAAAATAGTCCTGCCAAGCCAGTTGGAACAAATCGGAAATTCTGCCTTCGCGTATTCTTCCCTAGAAGAAATAACGATACCGGCTAGCGTCAGTTCCATTGGCGAACACGCTTTCTACGGTGTTCCCCTGACAGATGTTAAGAACCTTGCTATCATCCCACAGAATATCACCGATGATACATTCAGCGAATACAATGCAACACTACATATTACTATTGGCACCAAAGATGACTACCAAGCACACAATGCATGGGGACGCTTCGAGAGTATTGTAGAGGATGTACTGGAAGAGCCCATACTAATTCATTCCAATTATCATTATAACATCTATAGTAACGCTGGTTTTGCTGCCTTAACTATAGAAGAAGGTTATCACTATAATTTGACGGAACTTGTAATTCCCGACTCTATCACATACCAAGAGAACGTTTATCCTGTTCTTGGTATCGACAAAAAAGCAGCTTACTTTGCATATAATTTACAAAAGATATCATTGCCGAGCCATCTTGCATATATTGCAGAACAAGCATTTTATCAATGTATAATCAGTGAGGTGGTACTTCCAGCCACTTTAACTACAATCGGAGATTATGCTTTTGCCGGAAACAATATGACCGACGTTATATGCCTAGCAACAGTACCACCTAGCTGCGGAAAATATGTTTTTAATTGGTCATGGAACTATGACTATAGCGACTATTTCTATACTCCTACCTTACATGTTCCCGCTGGTTACAAGACAATTTATGAGGAGTCATCTGATTGGTACAGATTCACAAATATTGTGGATGATGCAGAACAGATGGCTGCCCCAATTCAGGTCATCTTAGCAGAACAACCTTCTGATGACGCCACAAACACCTATGATCTCTATGGTAGGAAAGTTAACCAGAGGACCAAAGGTATTGTCATTCGTAATGGCAAGAAATACATGAAGTAATCTATTAGTCTTGCCCCTCATGCTCTAATATCGACTTCAAATAAAAGATAATGAGAGGAAATCTTCGCTCCCAGAGCAGATTTCCTCTCGTTTTTTGGAGATGTCGGAGAAAATCACCATCTTTGCGGTGAAAAACTATAACCAATTATTCAAAATATGTGGTAAGCATTCGGCAAACCCCGTCTTGCAAGTATCACGAAGTATTCTCCGAAAACCTTGGAGATTGTCAGAGATACTTGTAGAAGCTTGAAGAAATTCTTGGAGATTGTCAGAGACGTTTGGAGACGAGTTTAGATCAAGCCTCTTTCCATGAGTGTTACCGGGAGGAAATCATCCAGAGGTTTCGACAAGGTATTGTCATACTCGTGGATGTGCGACAGGAAATAGTTCGTCCACTTGCGGAAGTCGGCTCCAGCCTCCTTGCAGCACCCCATCATGGTGTAGATGATGGCAGCATCCTCGGCTGCATCGACATTGCCACAAAACAGGTAGTTCTTTCTGCCAATGGCTATCGGTCTCACACTATCTCGATGAGATTGTTGTCCTTCGTTGATCATCCACTGCTCGAAGGCCCTCATGAGAGGATAGGCTACCCGCTTGCTTAGTTCTGCCCCCACAGATAGCCTTTGACGGCCTTGTGCTTTTCCTCGTTGACTATTGGCACTGAGGTCTCGTCACATTGCACATAATCCGAAGCCAGGACCAGTTCCGTAATGACTTTCATCCATCAGCAGTCTTATTAAGTGAGAAATATAAAAACATTCAAAATGAAACAAAACAAAATATACCAGATGCTCATGCTGGTGCTTCTCTTCACAATCAGCATGACCGAAGCACAGGCATACGACAAGGACGAGGATCCGCCACTTGAGTATGCCTACAACCATACCATCGACTTCCAGTTGGGCACAGGATCCAATCTCACTGACTATTCGCAGTTGCCCGACGAGGGTGTTGCCCTGTTCGGGCACAAGAGCTGGGGTTTTGAACTCGACCTTCGCTATACCCAGTTCTTCACCCGCTACTGGGGTGCCTTTGCTCAACTCGGATTTTTCAGTCTTGGCACCTCGGACGGCCAGTTGGTCAACTCACTTTCCAACTTCTACAATCACAATGGGCAAAAGGTTTTAGCACCATACGACGAATGGTGCGGAGTGTTCGGCAACAGCTATGGATCGGCATACATTTTGAGCATGGTCGGCGCTGCCTATAGATATGACATCGGGCGATGGAGCTTCCGACCACGATTCGGATTGGGCGTCAACTGGCAAGGTCACCCAACGTCATATTACTATATTATCGACGCCAAGACACCAAACCTGTACGAAGAGGTAGAACTGCATACCGAGAACCATGCCGGTCATTCCCGAGTCATTCCTGGCTTTGCCTATTCTCCATCCTTCCAGATCACATTCTCTACTTGCAGCCATTTCTTTCTCTCGGCTGAGATGCAATGGATCGGCACCATCGGCCACGTCTATCAGCATACCATAGCCAAGCAATGGCGCACGGACGAGCCTCAAGACTGGCAACCTTATGAAGATTACGGGTACAATATCGATTGCCACACACACTTCATCCAGACCACCGACGACCATCGTGACCGGCTCCAGATGGGCCATTTCATCCAGTTCCGCTTCGGTGTTGGCTGGAATATCGGGTGGAACAGAAATGAGAAAAGACGGAATAAATGACTATTTAGCAGAAACCTATTGACTTTCTTTGATTTCCTTTGACGGAGAATAATCAAGATTTATAAAGGTAATTATGGGGTGTGTTAAGTATAAAAATATTTGCATAAATTTGTGCCATAGATAATCATAAAAAGCACCGCCAAGGATGTTGGCGAGAATTTACGAATCTTTAAATGGGCGCCAAGAGCGTTGGCGAGAATTTACGAGTCTTTAAATGGACGCCAAGAGCGTTGGCGAGAATTTACGAATCTTAAAATGGACGCCAAGAGCGTTGGCGAGAATTTATGAACCGTTAAATTGTCGCCAGCGTCTCTGGCGTCCATTTACGAACTTTTATCATGCAGATAGAGCAGAATGGTCTAAAAGAGTTAGTTACTGCTGCTTTTTGCCCATTGAGATTTGCTTGTTTGAACAAATATTATTATATTTGCGCCCGCAAAATAAAAAAGGTTGTAAATTAACAAGGAAATAATAAAACGAAATATAGACAATGGCACAGGTAAAACCAAGTATTCCCAAAGGAACTCGCGACTTCTCTCCTATTGAGATGGCGAAACGAAACTACATCTTCAATACCATCAAGGAGGTCTATGGCCTCTACGGCTACCAGCAGATTGAGACCCCTTCAATGGAGAACCTCTCTACGCTGATGGGCAAATATGGTGAGGAGGGCGACAAGCTGCTCTTCAAGATTCTCGACTCGGGCAACTTCCTTGCCGACGTGAAGCAGGAGGAACTGGTGGATGAAACTGGCAAGCCAAACGGTTCGGCACGACTGGCTGCACGCATCTGCGAGAAGGGCTTGCGCTACGACCTGACCGTGCCTTTTGCCCGCTTCGTGGTGATGCATCAGAATGAACTGGCTTTCCCTTTCAAGCGCTACCAGA
>JAZLJN010000031.1:0-88326 GCA_045617885.1 Bacteroidales bacterium
TTTTTTTTGTATAGTTAATGAAGAATTTATGATCATTAATGGTAATTCGCGTAGAAAAAGAAATCAAGATCAGAAGAGCAAGATCAGGAAGGCGTAACCTACGATACCACCTACGATACCGATGATAAGACCTGCCTTTGCCATATCAAACTGTGGGATAATGCCCGTAGAAGAGGCGATAGCGTTAGGAGGAGTCGAGATAGGCAAGGTCATAGCGAGTGAAGCAGCCATAGCCGTAGCCATGATCAATGTCTTGAATCCGCCAACCTCTATCAAGGCAGGACCCATGCCCACGCCTACTGCACAGAGGATAGGAATGAGAAGTGCAGCGGTAGCAGAGTTACTGATGAAGTTAGAAAGAATCCAGCAGATCAGACCAGAAGAGATAAGCACTACGAGTGGACTCCACTGGCTGAATGGAATAGCGTTGACAAAGTCGGCAGCAAGACCAGACTTGTTGAAGCCCAGACCGAGAGCGAAACCGCCAGCCACCATCCAGAGGACTGACCAGTTGATCTTCTCAAGATCCTTCTTGCTCAAAAGACCGGTAAGGCAGAGGCAGCAGATAGGTACAAGTGCTACTACATTAGCGTCAAGACCATTATACTTGCCGGTGAACCACAGCAAAACGGTGAGGGCAAATGTCACACCTACCACCCAGGTCTTATAACCCTTGCGGGCATGTCCTTCAATCTTGATCTCAATAGTCTCGCCCTTCTTGAATGGGAAGAGGAGGAGCAGTGCAGCCCAACCAATGGCAAGAATAAGCAGGGTGATTGGAGTCATAGCCATAACCCAGTCTGAAAACTCTACACGTGAAGCCTCAATGCCCTTCTCCTGCAATTGCTGGATGATGGCAGGATCATTAAGGTATTTCTGTGCCAAGCCATTCGGAGGAGTACCGATTGGAGTAGCGATACCACCAATGTTTGCACCCAAAGGAATTGCCATAGCCAGTGCAATCTTTCCCTTCGAACCGTTGCCTGAAGGCATAGAGCGGAGCACAGGAGCCAGGAACGCAAGCATCATGGCAGCAGTAGCCGTGTTAGAGATAAATGCCGAGAAAAGGGCAGTGATCAGGATAAAACCGAGCAGAACCATAGCAGGCTTCTTGCCGAAAGGCTTGAGCAGCAGCTTTGCCATAGCCACATCCAGTCCGACCTTCTCTACACCGATGGCGAGTACGAAACCGCCCATGAAGAGCATGATGATTGGGTCAGCAAAGCATGCCATGATGCTCTTGTAGCTGATCTGTGTGCCAAGTGCGGCAGCTGTAGGATCAGTGGCAGAAGGGTCAACGGCAAAGAACCATAGGGAGGAATCGCTGACCGTAAGCAGCATCACCACAATGATAAGTACTGAAGTACACCAGGTAGGGATAGCTTCAGAAAGCCAAAGGATAGCTGCAGTGAGGAAGATAGCTACCATACGCTGCTCTACCAGCGAGATGCCGGGCAGACCGTAAGTAGCAGGATCAAGGATGAGAATGCCGAAATAGGCAATCAGTGCCAGCAAGCTTCCGATTACCGTCTTGGCATTTGAGGGGTTGCGGAAGTTCTTGTAGCGACGAACAAGGATGTTGTTTCGTAAGCTCATGGTGAAAGTGTTGGTATTGTTTTTTATTAGTTTTTGTTCAAAAATCGCTGCCAAAGATACACTATTTTTTGATACAGCGCTACAAAAGAGACCATTTTTCTTTGGCATTGTATGTTTTTTGCTATTTTTTTATATAAAATAGGACAAAAATGCGTATATTTGCACCATGAATATCAAGGAAAAGTGGAATGCCCTGATGTGCAATCAGGCGTTGAAGGACAAGTTGTACGACATAATCTTCGAGAGTGATTCGCCTAAAGGTAAGAAATTTGACATCCTGCTGATGGTGGCCATTACGGTCAGCATCCTGATTACGATGTTTGACTCTCTGTTCACTAATTATTATGCAACCATAGCTCTGGTAGTGCTTGAGTACGGGTTGACGCTGTTCTTCACGTTCGAGTATCTGGCGCGTCTGTACTGTTCGCCCAAACCAAGGGCCTATGCATTGAGTTTCTTCGGACTGATTGACCTGATCTCCATCCTGCCTATGTATCTGGGCTTCTTCTTGCATGGTGCAAGGTTTATGATTGTGTTGCGTTCGTTCCGACTCATTCGCATCTTCCGTATCTTCAAGCTCTTCAGTTTCCTGCAGGAGGGTTATCTGCTGCTTGAGAGCATCAAGCAGTCCATGAAGAAGATTTCTGTTTTCTTCATGTTCGTAGTCATTATTGTGACCTGTCTGGGTACAATCGTATATATGGTGGAGGGACGTGAACCAGATACCCAGTTTACAGATATCCCCACCGCTATCTATTGGGCAATCGTGACAATGACCACCGTCGGATATGGAGATATTACACCCGTGACTCCCGCCGGAAAGTTCTTCAGCGCCATTGTGATGCTGCTGGGCTATACTATCATGGCAGTTCCTACCGGCATTGTGAGTGCCACGATGATCCGTAACAGTCAGAATGCAGCCAGTAGGGTTTGTCCTAATTGCGGTAAGTCAGGACATGATGAGACAGCCACCCACTGTAAGTATTGTGGCAGCGAACTGGAAGATGCTATCGGAGAGCGTTCGGAAGATGATCTGCTCTGATAAGTAATAATTTAAGTTTCGGATATCTTCCGAAACTTGAATAGTAAATTCTATCTATGGTACATATTGGAGATACGCTGGTAAGCGAAGATATCCTGGGCGAGGCATTCTGCTGTGACCTGAAGTCATGCAAGGGCGAATGCTGCAACAGTGAGGGAGAGAGCGGCGCTCCTCTGGACGAAGAGGAACTGGAGGCGCTTCAGGAGGTTTTGCCTATTGTATGGGATGACCTGACACCACGCGCCCAGCAGCTGATCCGTGAACAGGGACCTTATTTCCGTGATAAGGCAGGTGACTGGGTCACTTCAGTAGTGGATGGGCGTGATTGCGTATTCTGTACCTATGACACGCTCACCATGGGAGAGGAGCGCATTGAAGGCGCATGCCTCTGTGCCATTGAGAAGGCATTCCGTGAAGGGAAGTTCCAGACGCTGAAAAGTTATCGTGAGGGCAAGGTCCCATTTATGAAACCGATATCCTGCCATCTGTACCCCGTCAGGCTTAAGCAGATTGGCGAATATACAGCCCTGAATTATGATGAGCAGCCTAAGATGTGCGGCTGTGCCAAGAAACTGGGCAGAAGGCTGAATGTCCACGTGTACCAATGCCTGAAAGATGCTCTGATCCGGAAATTCGGCGAACAGTGGTATCAGGAATTAGAGACCTGTGCCGAAGAAATGAAAAAAATAGGCATGATTTGAACAGAAAAATAGAGAAAAAAATAAAAAATAGCCTCGATTTGGAAAAAATCGGGGTTATATTTTTGTAGATTGGCAGAAAATTCTTATCTTCGCACAGAATTTTGTATTTTATCAGCTATTCGGTAACTTGTAAACTGCCCGGATAATTATGAGTCAAGATCTCCGATTACTGACCACAGAGCTGAAGTCACTCGTCAGCCAGCTGAAAAGCAGATGTATTGAGGCGGAGGCACGTGTGTCTGATTTGCAGCGTCAGGTCAGAGAACAGCAGGGCTCAATAGATCTGTTGCAGCAGCAATTGTCTGAAATGAATACAAAGTATCAGAACCTGCAGTTGGGACTTGCTGCCACTGGCAATCAGCCGGAACAGGTGGCAAAGCTCCGTGAGCAGTACCTCGCTATGGTAAGCGAGATTGATGCCTGCATCGCTAAACTTCAGTATTAACCGATGGCAATCGAAGCAAATCAACCAAGGAGTATAGTGCTGCAATATGGATAACAAAATCAGAATTAATATACAAGTAGGCGAATCGTTCTACCCCCTTTGGGTAGATATGGAGGAGGAACCGCTCTTTCGCGAGGCAGCGCGCATGATCAATCGGCGCTTGGTAGCCTACAATACGAAGTTCAGAGGTGCTAACCTCCCACCAGAAGCTATGTTGGCAATGGCAGCAGTGGATTTGGCTGTCTGCTGCCAGAAGACCAGCCAGAGCGTTAGTCTGGGGAATATTGAGTCCGATCTGAAAGACGTAGTAGAGGATCTGCAGTCCTTTGCAAAGTCGGATACGAATGAACTTATTGTGGACTAACCTTATTCTGAATACCCATCCTTTAGTGCATCCAATCCCGTCTTACCCGTAACAAGCCAATTGTTACAGGCAGATAATTGTGTACTATACATCCTATTTAAACATATTTAATTTTACCTTTTAATGAACGCATCAATCATTATAGCAGCAATCCTTGGCTTGCTCGTAGGAGGAGGCATTGTATTTGCTGTATGGAATTTCTTTTTGGGCAAAACCTATAAGAACACGTTGGCTGAAGCAGAGAAGGCAGGAGAAGTATTGAGAGATCAGAAGCTTCTGGAGGCCAAAGAGCGTATCAGCCGTATGCAGTCAGACCTGGATCGTCAGGCAAATCAGCGTAATCAGAAGATTCAGCAGAACGAACAGCGCATCAAGCAGCAGCAACAGCAGTTGCAGCAGAAGCAGTCAGAGCTGGATCGGAAGATGAATGACAATGAGAATACCCGTCAGAACCTGCAGAAGCAGCTTGACGTAGTAGAGCAGAAGAATCAGGAAGCTGAGGCAAGGATTCTGGAGGGCCGACAGATGCTTGAGCAGATTGCAGGCTTGAGCGCCGAAGAGGCAAAGAAGACTCTGATTGAGAACCTCAAGGATGAGGCAAAGACAGAGGCTGCCAGCTACATCAATGAGATTATGGACGATGCCCGAATGACAGCCAACAAGGAGGCAAAGAGCATCGTGATCAAGACAATCCAGCGCGTGGCAAGTGAGACGGCAGTGGAGAATGCCGTGACGGTATTCCACATTGATTCGGATGAGGTCAAGGGTCGTATCATTGGTCGTGAGGGACGTAACATCCGTGCCCTTGAGGCAGCCACTGGCGTTGAGGTGGTAGTAGATGATACCCCTGAAGCTATCGTGCTCTCTTGCTTTGATCCTGTGCGCCGTGAGATTGCACGCCTCGCCCTGCATCAGCTGGTGCTTGACGGCCGCATCCATCCTGCACGTATTGAGGAGGTGGTTGCCAAGGTAAAGAAGCAGCTTGAAGAGGAAATCATTGAGACCGGCAAGCGCACCTGTATTGATATGGGCGTACATGGCCTGCATCCGGAATTGATCCGTATGATTGGCAAGATGAAGTATCGCTCAAGCTATGGTCAGAACCTGCTTCAGCATGCCCGTGAGACTGCTAACCTCTGTGCCATCATGGCAGCAGAGCTCGGACTTAATGTCAAGAAGGCACGTCGTGCCGGCTTGCTTCATGACATCGGCAAGGTGCCTGATGATGAGCCAGAATTGCCACACGCACTGCTCGGCGCCAAGATTGCTGAAGAGTATAAGGAGAAGCCGGATATTTGCAATGCCATTGCAGCTCACCATGAGGAGTGTGAGATGACCTCAATCATTGCTCCTATCGTGCAGATCTGTGATGCTATCTCTGGCGCCCGTCCTGGTGCCCGCCGTGAGATTGTAGAGGCTTACATCAAGCGTCTTAATGATCTGGAGAATCTGGCACAGGCTTACCCAGGCGTTGTCAAGTCTTATGCTATTCAGGCAGGCCGTGAGCTTCGTGTCATTGTAGGTGCAGATAAGGTAACAGATGCCGAGTCAGAGAAGCTGTCAGCAGATATTGCTACCAAGATCCAGAAGGAGATGACCTATCCGGGTCAGGTGAAGATTACCGTAATCCGCGAGACCCGTTCTGTAGCTTACGCTAAGTAATTCGCTATGGCAAAGAAGCAGAATTTAGAAATAGATAGCATCGAACCCCTGATCTCTTTCCAGACAGAGCCCAGCGTGAAGGATTCGGATTCCAACCGAAGCCTCTGCCATGCATGCAAGCAGGATAAGCCGCAGATGGTATTTGACTATCTGGGCGATGCTCCCGAGCTTGTAGAGGAATGCCCGTACGTGGAGGTGCAATTTAAGAATACACGCAAGGGATATTATCTGAACGATCAGAAACTTGATCTGCATAAGGGCGACATCGTAGCTGTAGAGGGAAATCCCGGACATGATATCGGTGAGGTGACCCTGACCGGCTATCTTGTGCACCTTCAGATGAAGAAGTGCAATTTCCATTTTGATTCCCCGGACGCCCAGCGCAAGGTCTTTCGCATTGCAAGGGAGAATGACATGGAGCGCTACCATGAGGCAAAGGCTCGTGAACATGAGACGATGCTTCAGAGCCGGCAGATAGCCGAAGGTTTGGGTCTGGAGATGAAGATTGGTGACGTAGAGTTCCAGGGCGACGGGCAGAAAGCCATCTTCTACTACATTGCAGATGGGCGCGTGGATTTCCGTCAGCTGATTAAGGATTTGGCGGCGGCGTTCAAGGTGCGAATTGAGATGAAGCAGATTGGCGCGCGTCAGGAGGCAGGACGCATTGGCGGTATTGGACCTTGCGGACGTGAGCTTTGTTGTGCAAAGTGGCAGACCAAGTTCCAGTCGGTCGGCACTGCTGCTGCCCGTTTTCAGGATCTTTCACTCAATCCGCAAAAGCTGGCAGGACAATGTGCCAAGCACAAATGCTGCCTCAACTATGAGGTGGACTGCTATATGGAGGCGGCAAAGGAGATTCCAGGCAAGGATATTGTTCTCTATACGATGGATAGTGAATACCATCTGTTCAAGACAGATATCCTGGCAGGTCTTTGCACCTATTCCACCGGACGCGAGGGCGGATTCAATACAGTCACCATCAGTGCGCAGCGTGCGTTCGATGTATATCGCATGAACAAGCGGGGTGAGAAGCCAGAGAAGCTTGCACTTAATGAGGGCGAAGCGGATGAAATCCCAGAGTTCACAGATGGTGTGGGTGATGAGGAGATCAATCGCTTTGACCGCAGGAAGAAGAATAAAAGCAGGAATAAGAAACATAATCATGACAAAAAGCCGAAAGAGCATCATGAAAATAACAATGACCATGGCAACAATGTTCGCCATGGGAATAATCCTGACAAGCCAAACCGCATGCAGTCCGAGTGAGCCTGATGCGGTATTAGATAATTCGGTCGATGTCCGTCTTGATGGGTGGGCATCGACCGATACGCTATTTTATCCGTTTACTGTCGCTGATCCGGCTACCGTGACCAGTCCGCTGTTGCTTCATCATCAATATCGTATGAAGTTGAGCATTCGGCATTCTTCGGAATATCCTCTTCTTAATGTCCCATTCCGGCTCTTGTTGCAGCAGACAGATACAGTGGGCGGTTATTTGCATCCGATTAAGAATCTGCTTCATCTGGATCTGGCTCCCGAGGTAAGGGATACTACCGGAATGCCTATAGGTACATACTGGGGATCCTTATATACCATTGAAAACACTCTCCCGGAGCATTCGTTCCGTTTTGATTCCGTGGGTTCCTACAGATTCCTTATTATTCCGGAGATCGGTGGTCAGAAAAAGATTCCCGGCATTGCCTCCATTGGCATCCGGTTAGAATAAGGGAGATGTACTATCCCTCCCAGAGCAAGCACTCTACAACTTCATACTATGGTAGGCTTTGTCTAACCCACATTTGATGCATTCGAAAACTATTATTGCTAATCATTCCTTATACTACAACAATTACTTCCAGAAGTGCTATTGTTCACCTCTGGAAGTATGTTGACTTTCTATAATATCCTTGCAAGATATAGGCAACCTGTTATTTCCGAGCTTAGGTTATTTCATCAAAGCTCTATTTAATGTATTTTAACGTGTAGCCTTAAAAGAATAAGCACCTATTTTGATAATATATGTGGCTGAATGGGGCAAAATGATTTCAGTATCCCCACTCTCACTTCGGCTGAGGAGCTCACCAGATATACTATAGACCATGATGGGGTCTTTAGCTCCCGTTACCGACAAGATATTATCGTTAATACTGATAATTGGCGAATCAAAGGCTAATGACTTAATGGACTCATTGTTATTCTCACAAGTCGTGAATTTTACAATCTGGGTAATATCCAAGACAAGAACATTCGCACCATCAGAAACGATTGAGATAGAATTCCCATCAGGTAAAATACGCGGATTGCTACTAAACAGATAGCTGTATGTATTGCCCTCTGTAGTGCTTACCTGCAGCATTGTATCAGTAGCTCTGGCTTTGGCTGTAAATAGACTAGTGATACAGCATAATATAGCTAGTTTTTTCATATGCAGGTTTTTTATTTATCATTAGATGGAGCCTCGGATCTAGCTGACATTTCATCAATTTTGCATGATAAATTATAAATTTGAACCTCAAGATCGGAAATTATATTTTCAAGATTCCTTATTTGAGATTGAAGTTCGCTTGAAATAACTTCAAGTAGTTCTGTTCGCACATACAACATTTCCTGAAGCTCAAACATCCTTCGCTCTACATCCTCAACAATAGAATTGGTCTCCTGTTTTGTATAATAATCAAGACTCTCTTCTATCTGCTCTGAGGTGGTAGCAATTTCACTCACTTTAGTGGTAGGCAGAACAATCTTGTTGCCATCATTTTTAGTCACTACGAATGCCTGTGCAAAAGTAGATGTACACATACAAGCCAACACGCAGGAGGTCAGTAAAATTTTAATCTTTTTCATTTTATTTGTATTTTTTGTGGTTATAATGATATAGATAAAAAATGCAATAATAGCCATTGGCACTGCAAAGATACATATTATAATTTGAATTGCCATATTTTTGGATACTATTATTCTTTTTTTGGGTGTTTTACCCCAAATCTTACCTTTATATCATTTTTTTGAACGAAAATGCTTATAAAAGGTCAATCAAAGTTAACGAACAAAACAATACCGCAAGGTGCTGATCAAGTAATAATAGTAGCGTATTTTGAGACAAGAACTCGTGGCAAGCATTCTACGATTAGTAAATGCTTGCCACGAGTTCTGGCGTTCATTTTAAAGTCTGTAAATGGATGACAAGGGTTCTGGCATCCATTTCACGGTTCGTAAATGCTTGCCAAGGGTTCTGGCATCCATTTCACAGTTCGTAAATGGACGCCAACGATGTATGGCATCCATTTACGAACCGTAAAATTTACTTCAGCTCCATATTTGGCTTCAGTACATCGTGGCACTGCACGCTCTGTGACTTTGCCTGTGTGTAAGTGCCGGTAGCACGTACATCCTCTACATTGGCAGCAAACTTAACGGTGTAGCGGCCAGCGGCGGTCTCCCAGCACTGGGTAGCCTCGTTGAATGATGCGAGCTCATAGGCACTGACATTCATAGTGAGCGTCTGGCTCTCACCTGGCTTCAGCTCACGGGTCTTGGCAAATGCCTTAAGCTCCTGTGCAGGCTTCTCCAGACCACCTGCAGGAGCAGCTACATAGAGCTGGACAGCCTCCTTACCAGCTACAGATCCGGTATTGGTCACGGTGATGGTGGCGGTGAAACCATCCTTGCTAGCCTTGACCACTGGCTTACTATAAGCGAAGCTGGTATAGCTCATGCCATAGCCGAAAGGATAAGAAACCTCCTTGCCAAAGGTGTTGAAATAGCGGTAGCCGACGTTGATGCCCTCCACGTGCTTGGTGTAGTCATCAAACTCAACTTTGGCATTGCCTCTGCCCCAAGGACGCTCTGCGGTACGGACGTTAGGGAAGTTGGCTGATGAAGGCACGTCAATCAGAGCCACTGGCCAGGTCATGGTAAGCTTACCTGAAGGATTAGCCTTGCCGGTCAGAACGTCAGCTACTGAATAGCCGCCCTCCTGGCCTGGCTGCCATGCGAGGAGAATGGCATCTGGCTGGCCCTTCCATGAAGCGGTCTCAAGAACGTTGCCCATATTGAGAATCACCACAACCTTCTTGCCTTTGAGGTGGAAAGCGTTGCAGACGTTGCTGATGAGTTCGCGTTCGGTAGCAGTAATGTTGAAGTCGTCAGCCTCCTTGCGGTCGCTGCCCTCACCAGCCTGACGGCCCAGGGTGATGATGGCGAGTTCAGACTCGTTGGCCTGCTGATCAATAATCTGGCGTGATACTGCAAGCTCTGGCAGGACTGGCTTGCCCCAGAACCAGCCGCCACGTGAGGTGGCTGCGGTAAGACTCTCCTGATGCGCCTTGTAGCTCTGATATACTTTGGCAAGCTTGTCATTCACCTCAAAGCCTGCTTCGTTCAGACCAGTCATCATGTCAATGGTGTAAGCCTTGTTGACATCACCCGAGCCTGTGCCGCCAGCAATGAAGTCATAAGAGGTAATGCCAAAGACGGAAACTTTCTTCACGCCAGTAAGTGGCAGGGTCTGGAACTCATTCTTGAGCAGAACCATGCCTTCAGTAGCACTCTGACGGGTTACGGCAGCATGTGCCTTCAGGTCTGGCTTGTTGCTATACTTGTAGCCGCGATAGCGAGGAGTCTTGACCAGATACTCAAGGATACGCTTCACGCAGATATCCAAATCCTCCATCTTCAATTCGCCGCTCTTGACCTTATTGATGACCTCCTGTGTCTGGGCAGGATTACCTGGCTCCATGAGATCATTACCAGCCTGAATCTGTGCTGCGGTATTACGCTGGCCTGTCCAGTCGGTCATGACAATGCCCTTGAATCCCCACTCATCACGGAGTACTGTGGTAAGCAGTTCATAGCTCTCCTGGGTGAAAGGGCCGTTGAGGCGGTTATAAGACGACATGACGGTCCAAGGGTCAGACTCCTTGACAGCAATCTCGAATCCTTTCAGATAAATCTCGCGGAGGGCACGTTGAGAGATAATCTCATCCACCTCGGTACGATGTGTCTCCTGGGAATTGCCTGCATAGTGCTTGATAGAGGTGCCTACACCCTGACTCTGGATGCCACGTACATAGGCGGCTGCAATCTTGCCTGTCACAACAGGATCTTCTGAATAATACTCAAAGTTACGGCCACAGAGTGGTGAGCGATGGATGTTCATGCCAGGTGCCAGCAGGACATCACAGCCATACTCCAGTACCTCATTGCCAATAGCCTGACCAACTGCCTCGACAAGCTCCTGATTCCAGGTACAAGCCAGCGCAGTGCCAACTGGGAATCCGGTGCAGTAATAAGTCTGGCTGTCACCCTGGCGCGTAGGGCTGATGCGCACACCTGCAGGGCCGTCGGTGAGGACAGAGGCAGGGATGCCGAGACGTGCAATAGGCTGTGTGGTACCGGCTGCGCCTGGCACAAGGTTAGCATGCGATCCGATCACACCATTGCCACCCTGATTGCCTCCTACAGAACCCTGGCGGCTGGTTCCTACTACGAGGGTTGCTTTCTCCTCCAGGGTCATTGCCTTGAGGATCTCATCAACGTTGTCTTCCTGCAATTTTAGTTGAGCTTGCGTAGCATGAGTGCCCATCAGCAGCATTGCAGTAGCTGCGATTAAGGTTTTTTTCATGATTTGTTATGTGTTTGTTATGTTTTAGAGGTTGTCTTTCTGGGGGTCATTGGGGGCAACATCATTTCATGGTTGAGAAATAGACGTCGCGAAGCTTCTTGGTAACCGTCTCTCCGGTAAGTTCCACCTCCTGATTGAGGCGGATATCCTTTGATGAGGCACCAATCTTGACCTGATATCTGCCTGGAGCAATGTTCCACTGTCCCTTGGCATAATAGCCGAACTGCTCGGTGGATAATGCGAAGGTCAGGGTCTTGCTCTCGCCCGGCTTGAGACTGACGCGGCCAAATCCTTGCAGCTGGATAGGGCGAAGGTTTGTGCCGCTGGTAGGGCTCAAGTAGATCTGTGTGATTTCATCTGCCTCCATTGTGCCGGTGTTCTTTACCTCAAACGAGAGGTTTACGGCATCAGCGCTGGTAGTTGCAGATTTGTCAACGGTAAGATTTGAATATTCGAATGATGCATAGCTGAGTCCGTAGCCGAATGGCCACTGGATGCGAGGATCCTGCTCGGCTGAATAGTTATAGCAGATGGCTTCATCCTTGATCTCTACATTCGGATAGCTTACACACAGCTTGCCCGAAGGAGATACATTGCCATAAAGGATGTCAGCCACGGCATTGCCACCCTCTTCACCAGGATACCATGCCTGGATGACGGCGGCGCATCGGTCAGCAATGCGTGAGATGACCTGTGCGCGTCCGCCGAATACGACCAGCACTACGGGTTTGCCTGTAGCCAGCAGTTCCTCCACATACTGCTCCTGACGGCCGGGCAGACGCAGGGTAGGACGCTCACGATTCTCACCACACAGCAATACGTTCTCACCTACGGCGGCAATGATTACGTCACTCTCCTTCGCCATACGGAGAGATTCCTTAAGATTCACCTCATCAGGATGCTTTACGGTGCGATCCAGCAAGGCACGCATCCATTCGGCACGAGAGTCACCGCCCTCTTCGATCCATGTCTCCACGGTCTCTGTCCAATCACAGCCACGGCTGTAGGTCAAGGTCATGCCTTGTGGGAGTTTTGCCTCCATTGCCTCCTTGAGGCCAACGATCTTCGGTGTCAGGCCATCCTCGGTCTTCATCTGCCAGAAGTAGCGCATGGATGGGAAGGTATAATCGCCCATCATAGCCCAGATGGTGTTGGCATTCGGACCAGTGAGGAAAATTTTTGAATTGGGAGCCAGCACAGGAGACTGGGTGCTGATAGGCAGCACGCCCTTATTCTCAAGCATCACGATGCTCTGTACGGCAAGGTCATAGGCAGTCTGGCGTTCGGCTGGAGTATCAAATACAATATGCTCGGTGCTGTAGAGGTTAGGCTGCTTGTCAAACATACCTACACGGGCTTTGTAGGTAAGTACGCGCTTGACGGCACGTTCAAAGGTCTCTGGCTTCACCAGCCCCTGCTCCATAGCTTCAGGCAGCAGCTTGTAGCACTCGCCACGAGGGAAATCCACGTCGGTGCCGGCATTGATGGCGGCAGCAGCACGGTGCAGGACGTCTTCACATTCGCTGACCTGGTCAATGGCAGTATAGTCACTCACTACCATGCCGTCAAAGCCGATATACTGGCGCAGGATCTGCTCAAGCGCCTCCTCACTGGCGGCACAGTGTGCGCCATGGAACACATGATAGCCGGGCATCACTACTTTGCTTCCGCCCAGACGGATCATCGTCTCATGGGGCAGAAGAATCTCCTCCATAAGCTCCTTCTCATCTGCGTCACCGCCGCCGCCATAGCCCAGATAGTGCTTGCTGCAGGTGCCTACACCCTTGCGCAAGTCTCCCTGCTGAAGTCCGCGGACAAAAGCCACACCGAAGGCGGCATTCAGATAGCCATCCTCTCCATACGACTCCTCCAGACGGTTGAAGGATGGCACACGGCAGACATCTACCATAGGAGAGAGGGAGAGCAGACCGCCTACTTTGCGCATACACTCACTGGTCTGTACGGCTTTGAGTTCTGCCAGTTCGGTATTGAAGGAGCAGGCATAACCAATCTGCTGGGGATATTGAGTGGCATAACTGGTACACATACCCGTCAGCACCTCCTCATGGAAGAGGGCAGGGATGCCGGTTGGCGTATTGTTCATCAGCCAGTCCTGCATGGCAGCCACGCGGTCACGGATTACATTAGGATCTTCGCTCATCTGGCTGGCATATTGTGAGAAGTGTCCGATGCCATTAGAGAGTTCCTTACGGCAAAGGGCGGTGTCAAGCCTGCCTTCGGCATCAAAAAAGTCATTTAGGTAGGTGCCTCTGAGCTGTGCCAGACGCTCCTCCTGTGTCATGCGGTTATAAATATTGCTGACTTGTTCTTCAAGGGACAATTCCTTTTCGTTGCATCCTACTAACATCATT
Organism: Bacteroidales bacterium; assembly: GCA_045617885.1. GTDB lineage: Bacteria > Bacteroidota > Bacteroidia > Bacteroidales > UBA3663 > Liminaster. The sequence continues at coordinate 13,806 of JAZLJN010000031.1, forward strand.
GCAAGTAAAGTTGTTGTTAAAGCAGTTGTTTTTTTCATTGGATTAAATTTATATTTTCACGGCAAATATACGTATTTTTTTTCAAATAAACACAGTTCATTTAAAAAGATATAAATAAATTGGCACTATCAGGTGCCGAATCCCGTAATTGACACCTTTTTTATTGAAAAATCAGAGCTTGATGCGCAGCTGAATCCAGAGATCCTGCTGGTTATTGCCCAGTATCTGCTGAAGTCCGCTGCTGATGGTGTTCCGATTGGCATAATTGGTAAGCGCCCACTTGAATTCTAATGTGCAAATGCCCAGCTGCTGATTGGCAGTGAGGCTGTAACGGAGTCCTTTGCCGTAGAGCATCGGGAGACTGACGCCATAGAGGACATTCTTCTCGGTAATGTACAGTCGGCTGTCATAATCATCAGAACGGAAGAAGGTGGCCTGCAGGTTCAGGACGGAACGCTGCCCGCCTATCGTTCCCTCCCAGGAGAGGGCTTCGCTCAAGGCAAATCCGTAGGATGGATATTGGGCTTTCTCGCTGTAGATTCTGCCTTTATATTGAGAACGCAGGCTGACACCATTGCTGGCACTGAATGTATGATTAGCGTCAAAGGAGTGCCTGATGTAGTCAGCTTTCCTTTTGATCCGGTAATTGAAGCTGACTGTATTCTGCCTTTTCTGATAATTGATTCGCGCCAGTCCTTCTCCTCCTTGTGAAGCCGCCTCCTTCATGCCATATTGCGGCGTGCTGAAATAGAACCAATCTGCCATCAGCTGCATGCTCCAATACCGGCTGAGATTTCCCTCGGCACTGAATGTCAGTCCCTGCTCTCCTTGCATGGCAGTGCTCTCCTTCAGGCTGGAGGCATGGAGCTGACGATACTTGGGGCTATAGAGACGATGACATAAGGATGAGGTCCAGTAGCGGCCTAACCGATGGCTGACGATGTTAAGGGCTGCTGTTCCGCCTTGGTCATCAAGGGCAAGCTCGCCACGAAGCGTGAATCCGTAGGCGCGTACATTATAGTCAGCAGAGAGATGCGTGAGCTGGTGGCCACGGAAATAGGTCGCATTGTAATAGGTTGGGTTCCGGTAGTAATTATACTGCAGGTGAGTGGTGGTAAGATGCAGACCGGCGTCGAACCACTCGCCATGCCAACCCAGGCGGGTGCCGAAGAGGCTCTGCCAGGCGGCATCCCTTTTGTTTGCCTCACTGTAGGTCCGATGGAGACCATCCGTCTTCAGTGAGGTCAGGATGTGCTGCTCATTAAGCGTGCCGTCAAGCTGCTGGGCAGAGACATAGGGTAGGAGCGTGAAGTGGCGGCCCAGACTGATCTGCATTGCCATGCCCTGAAGGCAGCCGGACTCTGCCGTGGAGGCATAAGGGGAGAAGGTATTGCTCCGCTGATGGAATTGCTGCAACAGGAACTGCTTGCCCAATGAGAATCCCTGATTGATGACCAGACCGCAGCCCATGCGCAGCTGATAATGTCCCACAACGGCTCGACGGAGCCACTCATGACCTCTGGCATTGTTCTGATAGAGGACAAATCCGTGCCAGCTGTCAAAGCTGGGGAACTGGCGCTGCCAGGGCTCTCCTGCATCCTTCTCAAGGCTGATACCCATCTGCCATTCGCCTCCTGCCTTGAGCCGGTAGCGCATGCTTGTGTGTAGAGGGTCGCCCAGATAGGATTTGTTGTCAAGCCGCTTATCTTCAGAGGGGGCTATGTATCCTTCGCGCTGGTTGAGGGTCCGGTTCAGACTGAAGATAGCCTGCTGTCTGAATTTATGGGGCAGATGGGACTGCTGTGTGGTATCGGACCACAGGACAAGTTCGTCCAATTCTTCTAAAAGTTCCTGATAGGCAGCGTCTCCAAGTTCTTCTGTGTCAACTTGCTGAAGGATCTGCTCCTGCCAGTCGAGCAACGGTGCCATCGTGCTGTCTAATAGCAATGTCTCCTGTCCAAAAACGGGCAGAAAAGTATAATAAAGGATAAAAAAAGCAAAAAGGATTGGATTTTTTAGGATAGTTTGAGTTTTTTGAATTATCTTTGCACCGTATTGAGTGAGTACAACTAAATAATCATTGGCGAAAAAATGTGTCAGGGAATACATATATTTAAATGGAGTGTATCAGTGCTGTTCATGGCGCTATGTATGCTTTGTGCGCCGGTGATGCAGGCACAAATCATCCATCATGAGGGTCAGGAGTATGATCCTCATACCTTCTATGCAGAGATTGATTATAGGACGGGTGATACGTTGGCTGTGATTTCTTTACCCAATATTTATTGTTTCACACGCAAGCATTTCCGTAATGCTAATCATGAAAAGAGTTATTGGCGAATGGTGAATGATGTGAAACGAACTTTGCCTATTGCTAAAGATGCACGCAGATTACTGACGGATTCGTATAATGCTACAAAGGATATGAATGAAAAGCAGCAAAAGGAATATTATAAAACGCTGGAAAAGGATCTGTTGGCACAGTATAAGCCTCGCCTGAAGAAATTGAACTACCGTCAAGGAAAATTATTAGTCAGATTGATTGATCGTGAGTGCGAGCGTCAGTCGTACGCCTTGATTCGTGAATTTTTGGGTATGAAGCGTGCCTTTTTCTGGAATATGTTTGGAAAAATGTTTGGAGTGAGCCTGAAAGCAGAATGGGAACCGAACGGTAAGGATAGGGAACTGGAGGATATCTGTATTCAGGTGGAGCAGGGACTTATTTAAAGTTAAAAAGTTAAAAAGTTAAAAAGTTAAAGAGTTAAAAAGTTAAAGAGTTAAAAAGGTAAAGGGGTAAAAGTTGAAAGTTAAAAAGTTAAAGAGTTAAAGAGTTAAAAAGTTATTTATTGCTGATAGGAGTCAATATAGCGCTGGTGCTTGTCTTCAAAGATATCATCAATGGTAATGAGGATGCCGCTCTCTTCAACGTCACCGAACTCGTCATTGATAGCCGTTCCGAAGGTTTTCATCGTAGGGCTGAGCAGCATGTAGGCGTTGACAAGTGGCGGGATGTTGTATCCGAGCTTGCGAACTTCTGAATTCAAGACCTTATAATCTGCCTGGAAACTGTTATGACAGAAGAGCTGCTGCATGGCGGCAACATCCGTATACGTCTGCAGTGGTGTGAAAGGCCAGATGAGCTGATCAGGATCCGGGAAATACTTCTTGAGGAAGTACAGAATCATATTGCGTCCCTCTTGCGGATAAGAAGGATACATGGTGAACTTTCCGTAGAAATACTTTACGTTAGGCAAAGTGACAGCCAGGGCTCCCAGACCGTCCCACAGATTGTCAAGTGTGAAAAGGCTTCTGGCTCCGCTGCGGCTGGACTGGCGGTCAACTACGACAAACGAGCGTCCAAGCTCAAGCATATAGGGCATGTATTCCTCTATGAATTGCTGGCTGTAGCCAAACATGTGGCTGGTGGCAAGATGTGGCTGTCCGTCCGCTTTGATCACAATATCCGGGCCATTGATGTAACGATAGCCGCCCAGTATCTCCTCATCTTTAGGATCCCACACAATCAGCTGGAGATAGGGATTCTCCATGAGGTCAAACTCATCAATATCACAGTCAAGGCCAGTACCTCCACCTGCATCGCGGAAAGCAATCTCGCGCAATCTGCCCACTTCACGCATGAGCATGGGACATTCACGTCCGTTGAAGATGTAAAGCTCAGTGCCGCCTTTGCGACTATGGCGGAGCAGGGTTGCCTTGCCCGTCAGTTCATTCTTAAGGTCGCTCTTGGCGATGGGAGAAATAATATCCATGGAGGTTTGTTAGCTCGTTATTTATTGTTGTCACTCAAGGAGTAGCTCTGCTGGCGGAGCCATTGCGCCCACTCTGTCGGAGTTTTGGACTTGTCGGTAAACGTCTGCCAGGAGATTGGCTTGCCTACGGTGATGGTGAACGTCTTGTTTCGTGCCGTCTTCATCATCTGCCAAGGCAGGAGGATGAGTCCGATGTTGAATTTCATGCCCAGCTTTCTGCGTATCCACTCCAGTGCATAAAAAGTCACGGAGTTTCTGCCCTCAAAGTGCATGGGTATCACATCGCGCTGGCTTTCGATAGCCTGGGTGATGACCGACTTCTTCCATTCAACATCCTGTATCCGTCCGTCTATGTATCGGCTGCAGAATCCTGCGGGGAAAGACATGATCTGTGTGTCGGGGTCGTTGTAGGCATCATTGATGGCCTCCATATCCTCGCGTTTCTGCTTGCCCAGGGTATTGACAGGCAAAAACACCGGTTGCAGAGCCACAATGTACATCAACAGGTCATTGACAATAACCTTGAATCTCGGATACTTATTACCAAAGACATTGATATATGAGATGCCGTCAAAGGCGCCGAGAGGATGATTGGAGACAAAGATGTATCTCCCGTCATCCGGAATATTCTCCATGCCTCGGAGCACATATTTGACATTGAGGCGCTTGCACATACCTTGGGCAAAATCCTTGCCTTCTACATCCTTCAGGGAGGTGATGGTCTCGTTCATCTCCTTCTGGCAGACAAGCCATGCGGCGAACTTGAACAGCCACTTGGGAATCTTCGGATATTGCTTGGGGGCTTTCTGCTTGATAGCCTCTTCGATGTTGATGAGTCTTGCTTCGTACATATCAATATACCTTTCGTCCATTTACCCATGTGGACATGATACGATGGCTGAACGTCTCTCCTTCGAACGGACTCCAGCCGCACTTGGAAAGGATGTTCTCTTTGCAGACCTTCGTATTGTCTTGGGTAGAAACCAATACCAGATCGGCATAGTTGCCTTCACGGATTTCTCCTCTGCCTTGCAGGTTGAAGCGCTGGGCAGGATTCTGACACATGAGTTCTACCAATTTATTGAGCGGCAGAATGCCTTGCTTACAGAGTTCGAGCATGGCAAGGAGGCTGTACTGAATGCTTGGCATGCCGCTGGCGGCACGGAGGGCTCCTCCCTGTTTGTCGCTCAGGAGATGTGGCGCGTGGTCAGTAGCCACATTACAGATGCTGCCGTTGGTCAATGCCCGGCGGAGTGCATCACGATCCTGGATGCGCTTGATGGCAGGATTGCATTTGATCAGGGCGCCTTTGCTCCGATAATCTTCCTGGCTGAACCACAGATGGGCTACGCAGGCTTCCAGTGTGATGTTACTATTAGCTCGGGTGGCAATATAGTTAAGCTCATCTTCTGTGGTAAGGTGGCATACGTGAAGCTGAGCATCAGTTTCAAGCGCCAGTTCTACTGCCATCCGGGTAGTCTCAAGGCAAGCCTGCGCATTGCGTATCTTTGGATGGTATTCGATAGGAACCTCCTTCTCGCCAAAGAGTTGGCGGTATTGGTCAGCATTCTTGCAGATAATATCCTCGCTCTCTGAATGGATGCCGATGACGCGCTGGGTACCAGCAAAAAGCTGGTGAAGTTTTTCCCGGTTGTTCATTAACATTCCTCCGGTGGAGGAGCCCAGGAAGACTTTAAATCCGCAAATCAGATCTTTGTGGGGCGAATCTGGACGACCGTAGTCTGCCAGTGCCTGTTCGATATTGTCGCTGGTGATGCCGTACCACAAGCCATAGTTCACTACACACTTCTCTCCGAAGAGCTTTCTTTTTTCTTCCAAAGCTTCAGGGGTAGTGGTGGTAGGCTTGACGTTGGGCATATCAAGCACATAGGTTACGCCACCAGCAGCTGCCGCACGGCTTTCACTGGCGATGTCTGCCTTCTGAGTGAGGCCGGGTTCACGAAAATGCACGTGAGCGTCAATAGCACCAGGCAGGAGCATGAGCGAGGGGTCAGCCTCCTGTTCGGGGATGATCTGCTTGATTTTGCCATCGGCTATCACGACGGTAGCTGGCTGAAGCCTTCCGTCATGAAACACGTTGACCTTCTGAATCAGAGTTTCGGATATTCTCGCGTCCATGAGCCTGTCTTAAGTTTGATTACACCGAATACTGCCTCGCTGAAGATGCCGCCAGACATCTTGGAGGTGCCGAGCACACGGTTGGTGAAGATAATGGGGACTTCAATAATCCTGGCACCCATCATCATGGCTGTAAATTTCATTTCAATCTGGAAAGCATAGCCCTTGAAGCGTACTTGATCAAGCTCCATCTTCTCAAGCAGGCGGCGGCGATAGCAAACAAAGCCTGCTGTAGAGTCATGTACCTGCATTCCGGTCACCATACGGACATAAACAGAAGCATAGTATGACATCAGGACTCGTCCAATTGGCCAGTTCACCACATTGACGCCCGAAACATACCGGCTGCCAATTGACAGGTCTGCCCCCTGCTCACGGCATGCTGCAAGCAGGCGGAGCAGATCGTCAGGATTATGGCTGAAATCTGCATCCATCTCGAACGTATAGTCATAACCGTGCTCCAGACTCCATTTGAAGCCTGCAATATAGGCAGTACCAAGTCCCAGCTTGCCGCTTCGCTCTATCAGATGCAGCTGCTCGGGGAATTCCTTCTGCAGGTTCTTTACTATTGCGGCTGTTCCATCAGGAGAACCGTCGTCGATGACAAGTACATGAAAAGACTCGCTAAGCCGGAAGACGTAGCGGATTATCTGTTCAATATTTTCCTTTTCGTTATATGTCGGGATTATTACCAGGCATCGATCGGGCTGATTCGTATCCATCATAGTGAAAAATTTGGTGCAAAGATAGTCAGTTTTGCCTTAAAATGCGCATTTTATAGACAAAATTTACTTTTTTCGACATTTTCTGCACAAATATGGTTCATTTTAGAGAAAATATACTTATTTTTGCACTCCAAAAATTGCAATTGCGATGAAGAGAAGAATCCTATTCCTTATATTACTTTTGTTGCAAGTCTCTGTTTGCTCTCTGTCTGCCGTCACCAAGAAGGATGTCCTTTCGTTGATTGAGGGGCAGCATTATGTGCAGGCAATAAGTGCTCTCCAGACGTTGATGCAGCAGCCAGGCAATGCAAGAGATGCCGAATGCAACAAGCTGATGGGGCAGTCCTTGTGTATGACGGGGCGCTATGAGGAGTCTGTCCCTTACCTCGAATTTGCGATCAAACAGAATAAGAAAAGTGGTGCTCTCTGGTATCTGGCTATATCACGGCAGCATCTGTATGACTTCGAAGGGGCACTTGATGCACTTGATTCTTATCGCCCTGTATTGAATTCGGACTTTTGGATTTCTCGGGCAGACAGCCTTGAGAATATGATACAGCAGGGACTGCGTGCCATGGAGCATGTGCAGGATGTGGTGGTGATTGATAGCCTCTGTGTGTCACGTTCATCTTTCTTTTCAAGCTATCAGCTGGGCGCAGAATCGGGACGTGTGCTTCATGATGACGACTATGGGTTGTTCTTTGAGAATCAGGCAGCGGACTATCGCATCTATTCTGTCGGCAATAAACTTTATCAGTGTCATAGGATACAGGGCGAATGGGAAGAGATGGATCTCTTGCCAGGATTGGGTAGTGAACAGTTTCGAGTGATAGATCCTTTCATGCGGAGTGATGGCGAGACGCTTTATTTCGCTACTGACAGTATTCCGGGCATCGGAGGGCTGGATATTTACAGGACCAAATACAATGCAGAAGAGGGTGTCTATTACCAGCCGGAGCGTTTGGGTATGCCTTTTAATTCACCTTTTGATGATTACATGCTTGCCATTGATGAGACCCATCAGGTAGGATGGTGGGCCACAAACAGGAATTGTGATGCGGAGCATGTCATGATTTATATCTTCTTGCTGGAGGATGATCCTGAATATCTGGATGAGGCTACCCCTTCAGAGGCTCGTTTGGACAATATTGCAAGCACATGGCGCGAGGAGGGAGGGTATGCAGATCTGATTGCTTCCTTAAAAGAACCAGCACAGATAGACGCCCCTGTTCCGCAGATTCGGATTATAATCAATGATCAGAAAGAGTATTCTCATGAAGATCAGTTCGCTTCAGCTGCCGCCCGGGCTGCTTATAAGGAAAGTTTGGCGTTAGAGGAACAATTAGAATCCCTTAATGAGCAGCTTGCCTCGTTGCGTGAGGAGTATATCAATGCAGACAAGGCTCGGCGAAAGCAACTGTCATCTCAAATCCTCAAGCTTGAAGAGCGGTTATTCATTATTCAGGCTCAACAACGCTCAAAGGTTAAGATGTATCGAAGCCTCGAACAATAAGCTTTTGCATTTATATATATTTAAAATGTGTATCATTTGTACGTCATTTTAAGGTTCATCTTGATATTTAAAGCCATTATTAGTGGTGCTAAAGACACAAAAAAGCAAAAAAAAGAGTTTTGTGTATGATATTCACTACAAAAGATGGAATTGTGATAGTTTGGGGTTGCAAAATGATATGGGAAACAAGTGAAAATGTTAATATTTTTTAAATTGTTGGTAATTTGTGATTTTTTACTAAATTTAAGATGTATATTTGCACCCAAATTTAGGCTGTCAAAAGCATTTATATTAAAGAACTAATTATATTGAAGTTGTAAATCAAATTTTATATATTAACAATTATGAGAAAGAAAACTTATTTTGCACTCGCACTGCTTGGTGCAGTCGTTGGTATGAGTGCCTTCTCGTCTTGTAAGGATGATTATGACACTTACACAGAGGTTCGTAATGAACTTTATGGTCAGTCAACATTGATCAAGGGCTTGCAGACAACAATCACTGAACTTCAGAGCCGTATCTCTGGTCTTGAGGCTGTTCAGAATGCTTGCAGTTGTGATCCTAGCAAGTTTGCTAGCAAGGCAGAATATGATTCTGCAATGGCAAGTCTTAATACCCAGATTGCTAATTTGAACGGCGATGTGCTGAATCTTAAGAATGCTTTAAGTCAAGATTCTGTTAATATTGATTCGCTGTTGCTTCGCATGAGTGCTGCAGAGCAGGACATTATCAATGCTAATGCTCATATCAGTATTCTTGGTGATAGTGTGGCTAATCTCTACACTAATTATATTACTTTGGGCGGTCAACTTGCAAATACGATTTCAAGCCTTGATTCCCTTTGTTTGCGTAACACTCTCCTTGAGAACAAGGTTGATTCTTTAATTGACTCTCTTCGTCAAGAGGTTAATGATTTGATAGACGAGGAAATTGCTGCGGCTATGGAGGCTGTAGATAATAAGATTGATTCTGTAACCGGTAAAGTTGATCTGTTGGATACTAAACTTGGAACATTGACCGATGCCGTCAATCAGAAAGATGAAGAACTTCAGGAAGCTATTGATTCTTTGACTAATCGTATGGTCGAGGTAGAGAAACGTGTGGCTAAACTTGAGGATGCTCAGCGTAAGTTGATCACCGGCATTACTCTTAATGCTACTGACAATTCTGTGATCGGTTCAATCAACACTCCAGTTGGTATCCGCACCAACCTTCTTCTTGCTTACTATGGTAAGTCAGTAAATGATGTTACCTTCCCAACTGATGGCTCAACTGTAGGTTATATCAATGAGGAGGAGGCTCTTACTGATGCTGAGGCTGCTTTCATCACCGCTGCTGGCGTTGAGTCTGTTAATATCGCTTCTGGCGATTATATCTTGGCTTCTGGCAACAATGCAGGTACTCTCTACCTTACCATTAACCCAAATACTGTAGATTATTCAGGCAAGACTCTTCAGCTTGTTAACTCTCAGGGTGTAGCTCCTGCTCTTACTCTCAGCCCACTCAAGCTCTCTGATCACGTTCTCAGCTTCGGTATGACCCGTGCTAATGAGAATGGTTTCTATGAGGCTGGTGTAAGCGTTTCTGCTGATGATATTGAGAGCGGCAACCTTAACAAGTTTGAACTTGATAAGGATGAGGTAATCAATACTGCGAAGTCTCTCGTTAACGCTATCAAGGGTCGTAAGATTGCTGAGATTGCTCAGACCGTTTATGACATGATTAATCCTGACCTTGATGCATACGCAATGAAGGCTTCTTATGAGAACGTTGATGGCGAGGTTAGCAGCGTCTTCTCTGATTACAATGTTGCTGCTGCTGCTGTTAATGCTCCAAGCTTCGGCCTTATTGATGCTATTCCTCATGTTGAGAAGGTTCCAGGATATGATCGTGCTCAGAATTTCATCGATTATATCGCTAATAAGGTTAACGGCATCTTCAATCAGGTTAGCCTTCCAAGCATCACCATCACTGGCGTTTCTGTTGCTCCACTGAACCTTGATCCTGCAACTCTTGCTGACTTTGTTATCCGCGTTTCTACTATGCTGGATCCATACAGCGACATGTATGTAGTTGTTCCTGTAGTTGAAAATGGTGCTTATGTAATGAAGGATGGCAAGCACACTTGGCAGGTAGTTGACCGTACCACTGGTGAGGCTGTAAATGATGTAGAGCTTAATGACACCGAGGCTGCTAATCTTTTGGCTTGCTATGAGTCTGGTGATTATAGCGATTATGAGACAGGTCGTCCTTCTGACTACATCGAGGCATTCGTCGTTTATGATCTCGCAAGCTCAATTGAGGAGCTCATCAATGAGGTATATGACACCGCTACTGCACCAATTAATGATGTAAATCAGATGGTGGCTGATATCAATGATTTCCTTGCTGATGTTAATTCAGTCCTTGGTCAGTTGAACTCTGTACAGAATACTGTAAATGACCTCGCTTCTTCTATGCACAGCCTCCTCGAGACTTTGAATGCTAAGGTTGCAGGTTTCATCAACAACCTCGGTTACTATGTTAAGCCAGCTCTGCTCTGCAATGCTGCTGATGGCGCTAAGATGTTGAGCCGCTCTATCAACTATCCAAGTGAGGTTTCTGCTGAGTTCGACTTCATCGCAACTTCAATGTCTGCTGAGGTTATCGTTCCATTCGCTAAGAAGCACCTTGCTGTTGTAAACGTTTACAACATGGATCGCACTCCTGCTGATAACGCTCTTGCTCTTGCTTCTGCAGTTAATACTGGTAAGATGAATACCGTAATTGATGGCGCAGGTGATGGCACACTCAGCGATCCTAAGCCAGCTAACTTCGTTACTGCTTCAGGCTTCCAGGCTGGTTATATCTACGAGGTTGCTTACTCAGTAGTTGACTACGCTGGTTATGTTTCTACTCGTCGTTACTACGTAACCGTTAAGTAAATTTTAGTAGAAGGTAATCACTTTAAAACAATTCGACTATGAACTTTAAGAAAGTTATATTTTCAACCCTTCTTGCTGCCGGATGTCTCGTTGCATCCGCTCAGCAGGAGGTGAAGACTGAAAATGTCTTCAACCCACACTGGTATGGCCAGTTGCAGATTGGCATGCAGCATACCTTGGGTGAAGTTGATTTCGGTGATTTGAATTCATTGAACCTTCAGGCTGCAGTTGGTTATCAGTTCAATCCTATCTGGGGTGCTCGTCTTACCGTTGGTGGTCTTACCAGCAAGGCTGGCGTTCAGCTCTCAAAGGAGTTCTCAAAAGGCATTAAAGAGACTTGGAGTTGGAACTATATGGCACCAACCCTCAATGCTACCTTCGATGTAACTAATGCTATCTGGGGCTTCAATCCAAACCGTCTCGTTTCGTTCGGCGTATTTGCAGGTGCAGGTCTTAACTTTGCATGGGGCAATGACGACGCAAAGACTGCTCAGGCTAACTTGAAGAAGGCCAATCCTAATCAGGCAATATATGAGGCGAATGGCGCAAAGTATGAGGATTACCTCTGTCACCGTTGGGATGATTCTCAGGTTCTCCTCGTAGGTCAGTTCGGTGCAAATCTTGATTTCCGTTGCACTGACAACCTTTCGGTTGGTATTGAGTTCAACGCTAATGCTATTAATGATCATTATAATAGCAAGCATGCTGAGCCAAATAACTGCGACTGGTACTTTAACACTCTCGTAGGTGCTAAGTATGCATTCGGTAAGACCTATGATGTTCGTACTACCGCACTTGAGCCAACCGTTGTAACCGAGTACATCCACGATACAATTTATGTTGAGGTTAAGGTTCCTGTTGAGGTTGCTACCCGTGAGCCACTTCGCCGTGACATCTTCTACGTAATCCGTGCTTCTGAGGTTACTAAGGCAGAGATGCCTAAGGTTGAGGATATCGTTGCTTACCTCAACAAGTATCCTGATGCTAAGGTTAGCGTAACTGGTTATGCAGATAAGGGCACCGGTAACCCACGTATCAATGTTGGTTATGCTGAGAAGCGTGCTAAGAAGGTTGCTGACATCCTTGCTAACAAGTACGGTATCTCACGTGATCGTATGATTGTTGATTCTAAGGGTGACACTGTTCAGCCATACGAGCAGAACAACCTCAACCGTGTGACAATCTGTATTGCTGAGTAATATAGTTCTCAAATAAACAAAGGCCCGTCCTGTTCATTGTTCTAAGTGTCAGGACAGGCCTTTTTTTCGTCAATATGAAGAAATCTCTATTAACTGCACTTTTAGCCTTTACCGCTATCTCTGTTTCTTTGGCTGATGATGTTCCATTATCAAGTGGCTACTACCGTGTCAAGAACTATAAAACCAATCGTTTTATCTACGTCTATGACAATACTGGTACTATTAATGCAGCGGCAGGTTCTGCTGATGTCGGCGCACTTGAGTTATGGAAGAATCCTGATAAGCCTGTTTCAGATCCTGCCTCCATATTGTATGCGAATTATATTGGTGATAATGGTCATGGCGGCTACGCTTACAATGTAGAAGGCCAAGGCACGAGTGTCTATGATATCATCAGTTATTACGTAAGTGTCATCAGAGAGAGTGGACAGCTTAAGATCTACGCTTCAGTGGGTGGCTTTACCAAGTATCTGGATGATGAGGAATCCAACCCTAACCGTGACAAAGGTGCCATGGGATTCAACCGCGAAGGTGACTACCGTAAGTGGATAGAGATTCCTCTTGATGCTAACTCTGATAATTATTTCGGCCTCGCTCCAGTCATATCGGCTAATGGTAAGTATTATCAGCCATTCTATGCCTCTTTCCCATTCAACTTTGCCTCTGCAGGCATGAAAGCATTCTATGTGAAGGAGTACAACCAGGCAGAGAATATTGCTGTCATTGCAGAGATCAGTGGTGATGTTCCTGGCGCAATGCCTGTGATTGTTGAGTGCTCTTCTGACCAACCAACAGATAATCGCTTCAACCTGCTCCGTAATAATGCTACTCCTTTAGCAGATAATCAGCTGAAAGGCGTTTATTTCAATAATGAGCGACGTCCACGTTCAGAGGATGCGCGTACGCAGAACGATCCTGCCACCATGCGCGTTCTTACAACGGATGCATCCGGCAAACTGGTTTTCTCTACAAGTGATGCAGAGTACATGCCAGCCAATCAGTCTTATCTTCTTGTTCCAGCAGGTTCGCCTGAGGTTGTGACCATCATGACCGAGGAGGAATATAATGCTCGAACTGTCCTTATTTCTGCTATTACGCTCAGTTCTACCGAAGCAACGCTGACCGAAGGAGAGACGATGCAGCTTACCGCTACCGTAACTCCTGCTAATGCCACCAATACTGATCTTGTTTGGTACAGCAGCGATGAGTCTGTTGCCACCGTCAGTGCGTCTGGCTTGGTTACGGCTGTGGCTTCTGGAACTGCTGTTATTAGCGCTAAGGCAAATGATGGAAGTGGCGTTGAGTCTCTTTGTTCAATCACTGTTGAGCCGAAGGTTTACCTTGTTGCAACAATTACTTTGAGCAATACAGAGGCAACGCTTCTTGAGGGAGAGACTCTTCAGCTTTCTGCTACTGTATCTCCTGACAATGCTACCAATCCTTCGCTTACTTGGACGAGCAGCAATGCCGAGGTGGCTACAGTGGATGAATCTGGTGTAGTTACTGCCGTTGCCGCTGGTGAGGCAGTTATTACTGTGAAGGCAAACGATGGCAGCGAGGTTCAGGCTACTTGTCAGATTACTGTAGAGAAGTCTGTCGTATTAGTCAATGAGATACTGCTTAATGTTACCGAACAGACTTTGATTGTAGGTAATTCTTTGCAGCTTACAGCCACGGTAGCTCCAGCTGATGCTACAGATCCAACCATCTCTTGGTCAACCTCTGATTCTCAAGTTGCCATTGTCGATACTGACGGTTTGGTGACCGCTCTTGCTCCAGGCGAAGTTGTGATTACTGCCACCGCCAATGACGCAAGCGGCATTTCCGCCTCTTGTACACTCACTGTCGAGAATGGTGAAGGCATCTCTGTGATTACTGTTGATTCAAAGGCTGAGGCTGACCTCTATACAGTCACAGGTATCAAGGTTCGTAAGGCAGGACAGATGCTCAATGGTCTTCCTGCTGGTCTTTACATCCTTGATGGCAAGAAGGTCATTCTCTACTAACCGATTGTATCGATATTTATGATCAAACCACTCATAACAACTCTTTCATTCATCACCTGTGCGGCACTTTCAGTGTCAGCACAGGTGATGAACGTCTCTAAATCTATTCATGTAGGTGACGGATACTTCAATCATCTTGATGTGTCAGCAAGTATTGGTTCGCCGGGTATCGGCATTGATCTCTCTACTCCGATTGGAGTGTATGTCAATCTGCGCATGGGTATGACCTATATGCCCCGGATTGAGGTGCCAAGCAGTTTCCGTGTGCAGGTGGGTGATTCGCTTGAGCATAAATATGACATACACGGCAATCGTGTGGAGACGAAGTTTGACCGCTTGTCCTATCTTCTCAAGAGTTTCGTGGGATATGATGTGGACGATGAGGTTGACATGATGATCAAGCCGACCTATTATAATGCTCGTCTGCTTGTTGATTTCCTTCCTTTCAGAGATAAGCGTTGGCATTTCACTGCCGGTTTCTATGTAGGTCCTTCGGAGATTGGCAGAGCAAAGAATTCTGCGGAAGATATGCCCTCCCTGATGGCAGTCAACCTCTATAATATGATGTATGACCGTCTCATGGCAGATAAGCCACTGTTCACATTCGGGGACCAGACGTTTGATGTTCCACCTGAATTCCGCATCAAGGAGAGCTTCATGTATTATGGCAGAATGGGTGTCCACGTCGGAGATCATCTCAAGGATGGACCAATCCTCTATATGAAGGACGCCAAGCCTGAAGATTATGAGGAAGATGGTACACCAATTTACTCATGGGATGATGATGGCAATCCAATCCATGAACCTGTGATTCTGGATGCCAACGGTAATCCTAAACTGGCATATTATAAGGGTGATCCCTATATGATGGTGCCTGGAGAAGAGGATGGCATGGTTCGCGTAGTCTCAAAGGTTAACCGCAAGTTCAAACCATACGTAGGTTTCGGTTATGGCGGCACAATCTCAAAGGATGGCCGTACGGAATTGTCTTTCGATGCTGGTGTGCTCTTCTGGGGTGGTAAGCCGCATGTCTATACCCATGAGGGGATTGACCTGGTCTATGACGTGGAGAATATCAAGGGCAAAGTGGGCAACTATGTCAGCTTGATTAAGAAATTCCCCGTCTTCCCCGTACTTGAACTCCGAGTTACCCGCCGAATATTCTAAATGTCTATGAACATTGCATTGTATGGGAATTCCCGTCCCGAGATTTTGCAACGCGTGCAACGCTTGCTGCAGCAGTTGCCGAGTGTCACCATTGTTGATGGTGACACTGCTTGTGATATGGCGCTGAGTATCGGCGGTGACGGAACATTCTTGCGAACGGCAGCCAAAATAGGGCGTAGGGGCATTCCTATTCTCGGAATCAACGCCGGACATCTCGGTTTTCTTGCCGACGTGCCGCTTGACGAGATTGAGTCGGCACTTCCCTCTATTCTGGGGAGCCTGCAATATGAAGTGGAGTATCGTCGCCTGTTGCGTCTCAACATTCCTGACTGTCATCAGCCTTATCAGCAGTATGCATTGAATGAAGTAGCGGTGCTGAAGCGTGATCAGTCGTCTATGGTTTCCGTTTCTGTCTATGTGGACGGTAATCTGCTCAATCAATATGATGCGGATGGCTTGGTCATCGCCACGCCTACCGGATCAACGGCTTATGCTATGAGTGCAGGCGGACCTATCCTTGAGCCGCAGTCTCATTGCTGGGTAATTGTCCCCATTGCACCTCATACACTCACCACGCGGCCTCTCGTGATTCGTGACAATTGTCAGCTTGACATTCAGGTAGAATCACGTAACAATATCTATCTTGTATCAACTGACGGACAGACCGTACACCTTACTACGCAATCTCGACTGCAGCTCTCATTGGCAGATTATGAGATTGGTGTTGTTCGTCGCCCTGACCATACCTTCTTTGATACTTTGCGTACCAAACTGATGTGGGGCAAAGATGGACGTTATATTTAAATTAATAAATGTGTAGCGAAGCGTATGACTGACGATACCTATACTACCATAACCCGAACAAGCGAGGGACTTTACAAGGAGAAGATGAGTAAGTTCCTCAGCTTCGCCGTGCCTTGTCATTCGGCTGCCGAGGCGTTGGATATCGTTAAGCTCTATCGCAATGAATACTGTGACGCCCGCCATTGCTGCTGGGCTTATATGTTGGGTCCTGAACGTAAGGAATTCCGATCAAATGATGACGGTGAGCCATCGGGTACAGCTGGTAAACCTATCTTGGGTCAAATCAATTCATTCGGACTGACTAATCTGGTGGTAATCGTGGTGCGTTACTTCGGCGGAATCAAGTTAGGCACCAGCGGACTGATTGAGGCTTACCGCATTGCTGCCCAGGAGGCTCTCGCCGTGGCTCCAACAGAAGAACGACTGATAGAGGAGGAGCTGCTCGTAGCCTTTGAATATCCGCTGATGGGCGAAGTGATGCGAGTGGTCAAAGAGGAGGGCGCTACCGTGCTCGAACAGGATTTCCAGCTCTCTTGCCGTCTGCGCCTGAGTCTGCGCCGCAGTCAGATGCCCCACATGCGTGAACGATTCGAGAATCTCTACGGCGCAACTCTTAACTTTTAACCTTTCACTTTAAAGTGCAGGATATTTTGCAAGGTCTCAACGCCAGACAGCGCGAAGCTGTTGAAGCCACCGAAGGACGTGTACGCGTCGTGGCAGGAGCGGGGTCCGGAAAGACCCGAGCGCTCTCATGCCGCTATGCCTATCTGGTCAACGTCCTGGGTATTGATCCTGCCAATATCCTTTGTCTGACATTTACCAACAAGGCAGCTCAGGAGATGCGCCAGCGTATCAGCAAGCTTGTCAGCAGTGGTGATTATAATGACTTTGTCTGTACTATCCACGGCTTTTGTGTCAAGTTTCTGCGCCAGGAGATTCATCGCCTTGGCTATCCCAAGTCTTTTACCATCCTTGATGAGGCTGACCAGAAGCAGTTGGCAAAGCAGGTGATGGAGGAACTTGGACTTAATCGTACTGTAGAGACCGTCGGCCAGTTCCTTGATGCTGCCGCTAATCGTAAGGTGGCAGAGTTTCTTCAGCAGCCTAATTACATTGATACCATGCTCCTGACCGAGGGACTTCAGCTCTCGCCTCAAGAAGATAGTACCTCTGCCTCACCACAGCGAGAGCTGGACGAACATACTACTGACATCGCCTTCACCCGTTACCTGCAACTGCAGAAGAAGACCCTTTCGCTCGACTTCCAGGACCTTATCTTCTTTACCATTCACATCCTCAAACGCTTTCCTGATGCTTGCGAATATTGGCAGCGCCAGATGGAATACATCATGCTTGATGAGGCGCAGGACTGTAATAAGTCCGACTGGACCATCGTAGAGACTCTTCAGGGCATACATCATAACCTCTTCATCGTGGGTGATCCGGACCAGGCCATTTATGAGTGGCGTGGAGCTCGCCCCAAGATGTTTATCGAATTCAAGTCTGACCGTGACATCGTCCTGGATCAGAATTATCGCTCCACATCGCCTATTCTCAACGTAGCCAATTCCGTTATCAGCCGTAATCGGAACCGATTGCCCAAAAATCTCTATACGCTCAAAGACGGTGGCACGCAAGCCACCCATTTCCACGGTCGTAGTGACCAGGAGGAGGCCAAATGGATTGCCGCAAAGATCAAGTCTCTGCTTTCTGCTACGGGGCAATCCTTTGAAAATCCTGTCTCCCTGTCTGATTTTGCTATTCTCTACCGTGCCAGTTATTTGAGCCGAACCGTTGAGCAGGCATTGATGGATGCCAGCATTGACTACGTAATCTGGGGCGGCGTCCGTTTCTTTGACCGTGCAGAGATCAAGGATGCATTGAGTTATCTGCGCCTTGTAGATCAGGGTGACGACCTCTCTTTCATGCGCATCTGCAATGTTCCCAGCCGCAAGGTTGGCAAAGCCTATCTTACCCGCCTCCGTGCCTTTGCTGATCAGGATGGGACTACCCTTTATGAAGCGCTCAAACGTCATATTTCCGCACGAGAACTCTACAAGGAGTCCATGCTCCACTTTATTGATATGATTGAGGAGTGTCGCCAGTTCGTTGACAAGCGGATGAAACTCCCCGTCTTCCTTGACGAGCACGGCACCGTAATCAGTACGCAGCGGCGAGACCATGTCATCAGTGATGTGCTTGATCTGGTGCTCGAAAAGAGCGGCTACAAGCAGCTGGTACGTGAGGACGATGATACTGACCGCCTTGAGAATCTCGAAGAACTGCTTCAGTCCGTACATACCTATGAGGAGGCTCATGCACAGGACGATGTGCTCTCCATCGGCGGTTATCTGCAGGAAATCGCGCTCTATACAAATATGGATCTTGACGCAATCACCTCATCCCAGGCCTCTGCTCCGGGTGGACGCCAGCAGTCCAAGAAACCACAGACTCCGAAGGTTCGACTCATGACCATTCATCAGGCTAAAGGTCTGGAGTTCCCCTATGTCTTTGTGACGGGGTTGAGTGAAGGAATCTTCCCGAGCATGAAGACGCTTCGCGAGCGGAAAGCCGAGGGTGAGGAGGAGGAACGCCGCCTGATGTATGTAGCTGTGACCCGTGCCGAGCGAGAGCTGTTCCTTACGGAGAGCGAAGGATTCAATGCCGCTTCACGTCTCAGCAAATATCCCAGCCGTTTCCTGAAGGAGATCAAGCGCAGCCTGTTTGTGACCGAAGGCAATATGGATGATACCCTTTGGGATGAAAGTTCCAGATTAGTACATAGCCTTGGGCTGGATTTCTCCGCTCTCTCGGCATCGGAGGCTGATGCACAGACCCCTTCGTCCCAATCCACCTCTCAAGGCTTCGCTCCCGGCACCCGTGTGCGTCATGCCGTGCTTGGCGAGTGCGTAGTCAAGGGTTATAACGAGGTCCGGGGCAGCTATGAGGTGGAGTTCCCAGGTGGAGGCACACGCAATATCCGAGGATCTTTCCTTGAACCGTTAGCATAGAATGACAATTAATAGTATATATGAAAAAGAATATAATCGTCATAGAGCTACTCTCTTTTTTGGCAATAATCATTTTGACAGCCTGTCAGGGCAGTCGAGCTGACTATGTTATAGGTGTGTCTCAGTGTTCGGGCGGAGACTGGCGTGAAAAGATGAACGACGAGATGCGTCGTGAGGCTATATTCCATCCCGGAATACAATTTAAGTTCTGTAATGCCAATGATGACTATGAGAAGCAGCAGCGCGACGTAGATAGTCTGATAAATGCCGGTGTCGATTTACTTGTTGTTGCCCCTATTGACTCTGCGCATGGGCGTGTATTGGTTAATAAGGCAATGGGTCAGGGCATCCCGGTTATTGTAGCCGACCGCCGGTTGCAAGGCAGTGACTACACGGCTTATGTGGGAGGAGATAACTATGCAGTAGGTTATAGTGCTGCAGAATATATGATATCACGATTGCCAATGGGTGGAGAGGTGCTTGAAATCCGGGGACATGATGGCTCGTCGCCTGTCGAGATGCGGCACCAGGGATTTGTTGAAGCTCTGGCTAAACATCCTGAGTTTCGTATCGTTGAGTCAGTAGATGGCTGGTGGCTTCGTGATTCTGCCAAGATACGTATGGAGGATGCCATCCATGCATATCCAGAAATTCGTGCCGTCTATTGTCACAATGATTATATGGCTATGGGTGCTATCGAAATGTTCCGCTGGGTACGTCAAAGCCAGCGTGATCATGGTGAAGATGTGCCTTCGTGGATTCCGTTGTTTATAGGTGTTGATGCTGTATATGGTGCCAACCATGGTCTGGAGTGGATTGCACGTGGTGACCTTGATGCTTCTGTGCTCTATCCTACGGGAGGAGATGTCATTGTAGAGACGGCGGTTAATATACTGGAGGGAAAACCATACGAGCGTGATCACGTGCTCAAGACCTCCGTCATAGATCGTCAGGGTGCCGGACTTCTCAACGATATGGATCTGGCGGTCATCAATGAGGTTGATAAGGTACACTGGTTGCAGAACCGTGAGATTTCCCTCCTTCATCGCCTTGACGTGGAGCAATGGCTGCTGATTGTTTCAGGTGCATTTATCTTATTTATTATTATAGCCATGTTTCAGATGCGTCGTCACTATCTGGAGCGCCGGCGTTCAGCCCTGCATCTGGTACGAGCTAATCGACGGTTACGCGATGCTGCGCAGCTTCAGTTGGCCGAGCTGAAACAGCGGATGGACAGTCCACAGCAATTATCTGCTGTTAGTGCTTCAGTTGATGAGGAAAAGAAAGTTGGGGCGCCTGAGGTAGATCGTGATGCGATTCTTGAGGCTTGTCGCCTCAATCCATTCATGGAGGAGGTCTATCGCCTTATAGATGATAATTATGCTGATCCGGACTTTGGGGTTGAGATGCTTAGTGTATTGCTCAACATGAGTCGTTCCCAGCTTTATCGCCGCATCAAGAATCTGACCAGTATGACTCCTTTTGATATGATTCGTGACAAGCGTTTCAGTGTGGCAGAAGAACTGATTGGTCAAGGACTTCCTTTGGAGGAAATCGCTCAAAAAGTGGGTTTCGCCTCAGCTCCATATTTCATGAAATGCTTTGAGGAATACAAGCAATTAGCTGAAGCTGGCGATTAAGGAATAGAATTATTGTTGAAAAAAATAGAAATAATGTTGCAAACATTGTGTTTGCGACATTATTTTTTGTCTTTGAGACTTTTTTATGGGTGTTGAAATCTACCTTTGCGCCACTATTTGAGAAAATGTGGCTTACCAGAGAAAGACAATAACAACATAAATAAACACAACAAGACATGAAACGATTCCTATTGATCGCATCTATGGTACTTGCCTCGACCGTACTGGCTATTGCCCAGACGTTCATGGTCAAAGGTACTGTGATTGACAAGGGCTTCGACGAACCCATCATGGGAGCTACGGTACTGGAGGTAGGTACTACCAACGGTACAGTGACTGACTTGGATGGTAATTTCGAGCTCAGTGTGCAGAAGGGGGCAACCCTTCAATTCAGCTTTGTAGGTTATACTACTCAGCAACTTCCTGCAGAAGAGAATATGCAGGTTTTCCTCTCTGAGGATTCTCAGCTTATGGAGGAGGTGGTAGTAACAGGCTACACCACACAGCGTAAGGCTGATCTGACCGGCTCTGTTGCTGTAGTCAGCATGGGTGAGATGAAGAAAATGAATGAAAACAACCCAATGAAGGCTATGCAGGGACGCGTACCTGGTGTAAACATCTCGGCTGACGGTAGTCCTTCAGGCGCAGCAACCGTACGTATCCGTGGTATCGGTACCCTCAATGACAATGATCCTCTTTACATCATTGATGGTGTGCCAACCAAGGCAGGTATGCATGAGCTCAACGGCAATGATATTGAGTCTATCCAGGTACTTAAGGATGCCGCCTCGGCTTCAATCTACGGTAGCCGTGCTGCCAATGGTGTCATCATTATCACCACCAAGAAAGGTAAGGAGGGTGTACTTAAGATTGACTTTGACGCAAGTATTGCAGCTTCTCTCTATACCAATAAGGTGAAGACCCTCAACGCACGTCAGTGGGGTGAGGCTTTCTGGCAGGCAAATGTCAACGACGGTCGTGATCCTAACAACAACAACCTCGGTTACCGCTTTGATTGGGCTTATGATCAGATGGGTAACCCGGTACTCAATGACGTTATGATGAATGCATATCTTGATGATCATGCTACCGTACGCGCTGGTGATACTGACTGGTTTGACGAGATCACCCGCACAGGTATTGTTCAGAATTATAATGTGTCAGTCAGCAATGGTTCTGAGAAGGGCACCAGTTTCTTCTCAATGGGCTATTACAAGAATCTTGGTACAATTAAGAACTCTGACTTTAGCCGAATCTCTGTACGCTCAAACAGCGATTACAAATTCTTTGATGGCAAGTTTACCCTTGGCGAGAACTTCAATCTCAACCGCACGAGTGGTGTAGATGCTCCTGGCGGTGTACTGGAGAATTCGCTTGAGTTCAATCCTAACTTCCCGATTTACGCAGAGAATGGTGAGTATGCACAGTCACTTGGCGCATACTCTGAACGAGAGAATCCGCTCAGCATGCTTCACAACACAGCCGACAACCGCTACTCTCAGTGGCGTACCTTCGGTGACGTGCATGTGGCTATAAATCCTTTCAAGAATTTCTCTCTCCGTTCGACCTTCGGCCTTGACTATACACAGAAGGCACAGCGTTTCTTTACCTATCCAATCGAGAATGGTAAGGTACATCGTGACGAGAATGCGGCTGAGAGCAAGCAGGAACACTGGACCCGCTGGACCTGGAATGCCATTGCAACCTACAACATCGAGCAGGGCAACCACCGTGCCGACGCAATGGCAGGTATGGAGGTAAACCGTCAGGATTATGAGTGGATGAGTGCGAAGCGTTACACCTTTGCCATCCTCAATCCAGATTATATGTGGCCATCCGCTGGTTCTGGACGACAGGAGGCTATGGGTTCAGGTGATGGATTCTCGCTCGTATCATTCTTTGGTAAAGTCAACTATACCTATGCAAATAAGTACATGGCTTCGGCTACAGTACGTTATGATGGTTCAAGCCGATTCGGTAAGAATAATCGTTATGGTACCTTCCCATCATTCTCATTCGGCTGGCGCCTGACTCAGGAGAAGTGGATGGAAGCATCCCGCTCTTGGCTTGATGATTTGAAACTCCGTTATTCTTGGGGTGCTACTGGTAACCAGGAGATTTCCAATGTGGCTCGTTATACACTTTTCCAGTCGGTTGTTACTACCGGTCTTTGGGGATCTGGTGCTGCTGGTACTTCGTATGACTTGGCAGGTACCAATGGCGGTGTGAACCTGAACAATGGTTTCATACGTGGTCAGCGTGGCAACGAGGACATTAAGTGGGAGACCACCTATCAGCACAATATTGGTGCAGACTTTGCTCTGCGCGGCAATGAGATATATGGTAGCTTTGATTGGTTTAACAAGCAGACCAAAGACATCCTCGTATCTATGGCTGGTATCGGTGCCATGGGTGAGGGAACTTCTCAGTGGGTCAATGCTGGTGAGATGAAGAACACCGGTTACGAGCTCAGCCTCGGTTATCGCCATGAGATGAAGAACGGTTTCTCTTGGGATATCAATGGTAACATTGGCTCATATACTAATGAGATTACAAAGCTTCCTCTTACCATCGCCTCGAAGGGAACCTTTGGTGGCAATGGCGTGAAGAGCGTAGTAGGTCATCCTATGGGAGCTCAGGTTGGTTATATCTATGATGGCATCTTCAAGAGCCAGGATGAGGTTAACAACCATGCCGCTCAGGAGGGTGCAGGTGTAGGCCGCATCCGCTATAAAGACATCAATGGTGACGGTCGCATCAACGAAGATGACCGTGACTGGATCTTCGACCCAACGCCAGCATTCACTTGGGGTCTCAATATCTATCTCCAGTATAAGAGCTGGGATCTGACCATGTTCTGGCAGGGTGTTGCCGGTGTGGATGTCAACTGCTTCGACTATAAGAAGCGCACGGACTTCTGGGCAAACTCAGACATCAACGTGCCATATCTTAACAAGGGTGAGCGCGTGCTTGATGCCTGGAGTCCTGCTAATCCAAACAGCAATATCCCAATGCTGACCACCGCAGACAACAATAAGGAGGGTGCTCTCTCATCTTATTATATTGAAAATGGTTCGTTTGGCAAGCTCCGCAATCTGCAGATCGGCTATAATGCACCTAAGTCTTTCAATGAGAAACTCCACATAGAGCGTGTGCGCTGCTACGTCTCTGCACAGAATCTTTGGACCATTAAGGCAGGTTCATTCACTGGCGTTGATCCAGAGAACCCTGGCTTTGGCTATCCAATTCCACTCAATCTGACCCTCGGTGTGAATGTTTCGTTCTAAAGAAATGAGAAAATTATAAAATTAAAGAATGATAAAATTCCAGCCTATGACAAGCGGCACTATCAATTTTTAATTTTTTAATTCTATAATTCTATAATTTGAAAAGTTCAATATGAATAAATATATTATTGCAATAGCAGCATTGGCTGTAGCTTCTGTAGTCACTGGCTGTTCTGACTTCCTTGACGAGCAGGTGCCACAGGGCACACTTACCGAGGATGAGGTAAAGGATCCAAAGAATGTCGATAATCTTATCGTTTCAGCCTACGCTGGCTTGCTTTCTATTGAGGATATGAATGCCTCTTTCTCTCTCTGGAACTATGATACACGTTCTGATGATGCTTACGTCGGTGGTGCAGAGTTCTCTGATGGTGAGCCATTCCATCGTCTGGAGATGGGTACTGGTATTCAGTCAACTGACTGGAACATTGGTTCTATCTGGGCCAAATATTATCAGTTCCTCTCACGTGTCAACCTCTCACTTGATGTGCTTGGCAGTGCTGATCAGGACAATAACATCATCAAGCAGCGTACGGCAGAGATGAAGTTCCTCCGCGCATACGGTCATTTCCAGCTCAAACGCCTCTTCAAGAACATTCCTTTCGTCAATAAGCCGAATATGACTGAGGATGATTATAACAACCTCCGCAATGACGAGTACACGAATGACGAGGGTTGGCAGCAGATCGTAAACGATTTGGAGGATGCATACGCTGTTCTGCCAGAAACACAGGCCGAGAAGGGCCGTCCTACTCAGGCTGCATGTGCAGCATTCCTCGCCAAGGTTTATCTCTACAAGGCTTATCGCCAGGACAACGCTTCGTCACACGAAGTAACTGGCGTTGATCAGGCAGATCTTCAGAAGGTCATTGAATATACAGACTCAAAGCTCTACCGTAACTACGGTTTGGAGCCAGACCTTCATAACAACTTCCGCCCTGAGGAGGCATACGAGAATGGTAAGGAGTCTCTCTGGGCTATCCAGTACTCTAAGAATGATGGCACCAACTACGGTAACCTCAACTTTTCTAACCGTCTTATCGTTCCATGTATTCCTAAAGTGCATGATGCCGGCTGTGATTTCTACAAGCCATCGCACAACTTGGTAAATGCATATAAGACTACCGTCGAGGGCTTACCAATGCTGAATAACTTTGCCGAAGCAGATTATGAGGTTGGTTCTACACAGACCGTTGATCCACGTCTCTTCGTTACTGTCGGTGTACCTGGCACTCCTTATATGTTCAACTCTACCTACATGATGTCTGTCTCAAATACCTGGAGCCGTTCGGGTGGCCTGTATGGATACTATGTTTCCTTGAAGCAGAACATTGACCCAGCGCTGACGGGTACTTACCTCTTCCTCTGTGACTCACAGTGGGCTTCGAGCATGAATCGTGTCGTATTCCGTTATGCAGACGTACTGCTGATGCGTGCTGAGGCTTTGGCTCAACTTAATAGGGCAGACGAGGCTATACAGCTGGTCAACGAGGTGCGTGAGCGCGCTGTCAAGATGGCAAAGTCAAGTATTGTAGCAGGCTATGCCGCTCAGTATAATGTCCACTACGCTGTTAGCAAGTACAACACTGTCCCTTCGAAGGACGAAACGCTTCGGATCGTGAAGTTTGAGCGCCGCCTGGAGCTGGCTCTCGAATATGAGCGTTTCTTTGACTTGGTACGTTGGGGTGAAGCCAATGATGTAATTAATGCATTCTATGGCAGTGAGCGCGTTTCAATGCACTTCCTCGATGATGCTCTCTTCCACAAGAACCAGAACGAATACCTGCCTGTTCCTCATGAGCAGATTGCTGCCTCTGGAGGTAACTACAAGCAGAACATCGGCAACTGGTAATACCTCAGAGAGAATTGACAATTGAGAATTGACAATTGATAATATTTTTTTCAGATGAAATCTATCTATAATTATATAATATGTGCCGCTGTCGCTATGACGGGTTTCCTGTCATCGTGCACAGAAGATATTACCGGCAGCATGGACGTTGATGGTCAGTGCCTGATTGAGGAACTGGTACTCAATGACAATGTGGTAGCAAAGATCGATGTATCAAAGGGTCTTGCCAAGATGAAGGTGCCTGTTGACTTTACGGCAAAGAGCGACATGGTAGTCAGCAAGCTTGTCCTTTCAGAGGGGGCACAGGCAAACTTCAGTCAAGGTGACCATGTGAATTTCAATAGTGACCGAACCCTTCAGGTTACCAACGGCAGCCTTGTAATGGACTGGACCGTCAGCGTTCGTAACGATGAGGCTGTACTCTACAATTTCATCCTTGAAGGTGTCAAAGGTGTGATCAATCAGGAGGAGAAGACCGTCACAGTTTCTCTTTCGGGTAATGCGGGCGTTGATCTGACCAATGCTACGTTCACAGCTACCTATAGCGAGGATGCTACCTGCACGCCAGCCAGTGGCACTAAAGCAGACTTCTCACAGCCAACCACCATCTCACTGAAGGACAACACTGCGGAGAGTGAATATACCGTTTACGTTACCGTTGTTTCTGATCCTGTGGCTATCTTCGTAGGCGATGCTGAGAATGTTGAGGCACTCAACGACGAGGAGAAGGCTGCCGCCAAGTGGCTCACTGGCAACGTCGTTGGTTCAACCTACGCATCGTGGTCAGACCTTGCCAATGGAAACATCTCAATGGCTAAGTGTAAGGTGATCTTCTGGCATCACCATACCTCGGTATATGGCAACTTTAATGGCTTTGAGGGCGCAGAGGCTGAGGCTATGGCAGCTTTGCCAAAGATGCTTGAGTTCTGGAAGAACGGTGGAGCTTTCATCCTGGGTCGCGCTGCTGTCAACTATGCAGCGGCTCTCGGTGCAATGCCTAAGGAGGCTTGTCCTAACAACTGTTGGGGCGGCGGCGGAGGCGAAGGCTCTGACCTTATGGGCGATGATCCTTGGCACTTCTGGCCATTTGACGCCTCACACCCATTGTGGCAGAACCTGAAGTCAGGTCCGGATGCCAATGCTATCTATACCCTTGATAATGGATATACCATCTGTAACTCTACTGCTCAGTATCATTATGACTGGGATCCATACGGTGGTGACCAGGCAAAGTTTGAGGCCGCAATTAACGGCCGTCCATTGGGCGGTAATCCTGGTGGATGTGAGGTCTCTTCATGGGAACTTAAGAATGCTAATGGCGAATATGGCAAGGGAGGCATCATCTGCCTTGGTTCAGGTCTTTTTGACTGGAACTCTCCAACGTCTTATTCTTCGAACCTGCATGATAACATGGGTCAGATCATTCTGAACGCCATTGAGTACCTTTCTGAATAAAGGTATAGAAGGGGAGTGCCCCCCCCTTCACTCTCCTTCTATACCCTTAACTACCCTTAATAATAAAAATCCTTATGAAATCGATGATATTTTCAGTAACCATGCTGTCAGCTTTAGCGCTGACTGCTTGCAGCGACGAAAAGTTCACTGGTGATCCTACCAAGGAGATTACCGGTTACTTCGCTGCCAAGGAGGAGACTGGTTTCTCTACTTATTATACACCTGCCATTGGTCGTGTGGGCGATCCTATGCCATTTTTTGATAAGAAAGCTGGTGACTTCAAGGTCATGTATCTCCAGGAGTATGACAACAACCGCCCTTACCGTTTCCATCCTATTTGGGCTATTTCGACAAGTGATGGCGCAAACTACACCTCACTCGGTGAGTGGTTGCCTACTGGCGGTACCGATCTGGAGCAGGATGCTGCACTGGGTACAGGCTGCTGCTACTACTGCGAGGCAGATGGTCTTTACTATATTTATTATACCGGTCACAATGGTTCGCTTGAGAATGTTGAGGCCGTGATGCGCGCTACTTCTCCTGACCTCAAGACCTGGACCAAAGATAACCTCTTCACACTCTATGGCAAAGATTTCGGCTATTCGGCTATTGACTTCCGAGATCCCCAGATCTTTGAGGAGGGTGGTAAGTATCACATGATTGTGGCTACCCGTCCACAGTGGGGTGGTGATCCATGTTTTGCCGAGTTTGTATCTTCTGATATGAAGAACTGGACAAAGGGTGAGCAGATCAAGATGATCTGGGACCGTTTCCTTGAGTGTCCTGACTTCTTCCAGATGGGTAGCAAATGGTACTGCGTTTATAGTGAGAGTGTAAAAACCAGCTGGAGCCGCAAGGTGAAGTATATGATGGCTGACTCTTGGGAGGAGCTGAAGAAGTGCTTCAATGAGGGTCCTAAATGGCCGGAGTTCGCTCGTGAAGGTGTACTTGATACTCGCGCCTTCTATGCAGGCAAGACTGCAAGCAATGGCACTGACCGGTACATCTGGGGTTGGTGCCCAACCCGTGAGAACGGCAACAATGCTGCCGTTGGTGGCGGTGATGGCAATGAGCCAAGGTGGTCAGGTGCACTGGTATGTCATAAGGTGGAGCAGAATGCTGATGGCACACTTTATCTTACCGCAGTACCAGCCATGGCTGCCAAGTATGACAAGGCAGTTGAGGTAAAGGTCGTAGAGCAAGGCAATGGCTATACTCTTTACAACCGTCTCGGATATCACAACCATATCTCATTCACCGTCAAGGCATCGGGCGCTGATGACAGGTTCGGCATCTCATTTGCTCGTAGCACAGAGAATGTTGATTGGGTGACCCTCAAGTTCAATAATCCACATTGGGATGCCGGTTGGAATGACGACAAGAAGAATCTGGCACGCGTAGAGTTCTATGTAGAGAATAATGATCATTGCGACTTCATTGATGGCGCTGACGGAAACTTCTACGAGCGTCCAGCTGACCATAACTACAAGATTGACATCTATACAGACAATAGCGTAGTCGTCATGTACGTCAATGGTACTGGTTGCTTCACCAGCCGCATTCATGGTACACCGATGAACAACTGGAGTATCAATTCCTATAGTGGCAATATCCAGGTGGAGAATCTCACCGTTACAGAGTATTGATAGAACTTTTTGCAGAAAGTAATAAAAAGAGTGTCGGGAGTCGCATCAGAAGAGGCGATTCCCGATTTTTTCTTTAGTAATATACGCTTTTTATATAAAAAATTACTATCTTTGCACCCAAAAAAAGAACAGATATTATTTATGGGGATTTCCTGACTCATAATAGTCCGTTTTATTGACAAAACGGACTGCCGTAGAAGTCGGAAAGTCCATTCTGTTTACAAAATGGACTATTTATGTCCAGAAAAAGTCCATTCGGTCAGCAAAACGGACTTTTACGAGTTGCATATTCTACGTTTACCCATTAAAACAGACATTTGAAGATCTGCAATAGTCCGTTTTGCTGACAAAATGGACTATTCTCACCAATATCACATGATTAAACCGTATCGCCCAATCGTATCCTTTGATGATATCCTGGCATATCAGCCAGATGATGCCTCTACTCACACCTCGTCTCCCATTATGAATGCTGTATGTGAAGTCTTGTGCGCCTCATCTACCCGGTCGGTCTCTACAGTAGCCCGTCTGCTTGAAGTGAACGCTAACCAGCTCTATCAGGCAGTCAAGCTTGAGACGGGTATGGAGCTGAAGCAGATTATCACGCAGTATCGCATTGTCCGCGTCCGCCAGTACATAGCTGATCATCCTGACCTGACACAGAAGCAGCTTGCCCAGGCTTGCGGCTTCCCATCCTATCATGCCCTCTGGCGCTTCTTCCAGAATTCCCTCGGTCAAACCCCTTTGGGCAAGAAGAGCGAAGCCGTGGAGGATGTCTTCACGGCTTACCGAAAGGAGAGCAGACGCAGGAAATACTGATCTGTTTCCTGCGTCTGCCTTGCTATCAATCCAGCTGGTCAATGACCTCCTGACAAGCATCTACCACCTTGCAGTGCATACGATATCCGATGAGGAATCCGATGGCCGCGCTTCCCAGGATGATGGTGTAGGTGATCCAGAGCTGCTCAGTATTGAATGGCAGGATCTCCTGATATTCGTAGCATACCCAAGTCAGCCAAGGCAGGATGAGGGTAGGGGTGAAGCGGGTGAGCCAGATATGGTACATGTGCTTGACTTCAGCAAAAGCGCTGGCTACGGTCTTCACATCGCCGGAGAAAAGTCCAACCCTGTTGATAGGACGATGGCAGTACCAGGTGGCGGCAATGCAGAAGATCATCATGGCACAGGTGGAGAGGGCAAGAGCCCATGAGATGCCAGAGGTGTAATGAATAGCAATCCAGAGAGGGATGGCTAAGATGGCAACGGCAGACATTTTGATAGCTCTGCGATTGATTTCCTGCTGCTTATCGCGCATAGAGGCTCTGATCAGACGATTATTGACGATTTCCTGCTGATTGAGTTTGTCCTTGAGGAGACTGATCTGATTGCGCATCTCCATAAAATCCTTTTCTTCCATAGTTGTTTATTGTTTGAGTTAATAATGCTTAGTCGTGCATAGATTTGAGTTGTTCCTTGATGCGATAGAGCTTCACGCCTACGTTCTGTGCAGAGATGCCTACGATGGCACCTATCTCGTCATAGCTCATGTCTTCGAGCCAGAGTAGGATGATGGCACGGTCCACGAGGCCAAGTTTGCCGATACGCTTGTGCAGGAGTTGTACCTGAAGGCTGGCTGCATCGCTGTCGGTGTATAGGTCGATGTCGATGCTAAGCGGTACCTTCTCGCCCTGTGATTTCTTCTTGCGTTCGGCAGAAATACAGGTGTTTAGGGCTACGCGCCACACCCAGGTTTCTGTCTTGCTGTCTCCACGGAAGTCCTCGAAGCCGTTCCAGAGGTTGACGAGCGTATCCTGGAAGAGGTCCTGCACCTCATCCTTGTCTTGCGAGAACATGTAGCAGACGGTGTAGATCGTCGCCTTGTTCTCTTTTACGATTTGTTCGAATTTCTTTTCGTCCTTCATTTTTTATTATATATTAGGCAGGCGGTTGCTGCTCTTTTCGAATCAAGTTTCACCCATTAGACGCAGGGATTTCCGATTTATTACACGAAAATGAAGAAAAATTTCAAAAAAGTGCCATTTTTTTCTTAACTTTTATGTTTGGTGTGTATTTCTGTCTTTATTTTGAGGCAGATTAGAAATATTTTCCGTTTCTTTGCCTTTGATAAAACAACAACATACATACCTTCGTTTATGCCCGCGCAGCCGGCAAGGATGTAGTCCTCGTCATGCTTAATCCCCGTGCAGAGGCATCTGAGGCAACATTCGATGTGAATGTAAAGTTCAGCAAGACCAAGATCCTGGCAAGAGATAAGTTCAAGATCAGTCACGACAAAAAGAGCGGCAAGGTGTCCGTCACCATGCCGCCCACAAGCTACGCGATTGTGAAGTTGCTGTGAGAAAAAAAGAAGTGAGTCAGATGCTGGCTCACTTCTTTTTTGTGGGTTATTTATTCATGATCTTCACGATCTCATCGCAAGCGAGGTTGAGCATAACGTAGTTTGGCACGGAGTTAACGCAGCACTCGTTTTCGCCCCAGAGGAATGGATAGTCATCCTTGTTCTCCAGGAAGTCTGGATTCTTGACCAAGAGTCCTGGTACCACACCACCGGCGATGGTTGTGTAGTCAGCGCGGTTGTTGCCGTAAGCTACCTTCTTGGTGTTGACACCTACGTCATTGATAAATGAAACGTTGGTGTATGGATGGCAGCCGTAGATGAAGTTGAGGCCACGGAGGATGAGTTCTGGATCAACCTGTGCTGGGAACTGCTTCCAGATGAGGTAGAGGTTGAAGGCATTGCCCATTACCTGTGTGTTGCCTGCCCAGCCACTGCCCTGAATGGTTACATTGTATGGGTTGTCTGAACCGACCTTGGCAAGATTCTCTACATATTGTGGAATCATGGCGTCAATCTTCTTGCGTGTCTTCTTGTCAAAGAGATCATAGACGCGGAGAGCGCTGGAAAGGTTGAAGAAAGGTGCTGCTCCACCGCTCCAGAAACGGCTGGTTTCGGTTTGCGCTTTAGGGTCAAGCTGGGCAAGGATCTTTGGCATGAAGAAATCCTTGAATCTGGCTTCACCTGTAGCATAGTAGAGCTCAATGGCGGCATTGATGCGGTTGTCACCGCCACGCCATCCGCGGTTGTTTGGATTCTGAGGTTCTTCTACGTCGGCATACTTGTCCCAAAGCATGAGTGCGTTCTTGAGTGAGCGCTCTGCCTCGTCTGGGAAGAATTCCTTGAGGGCAGGATAGGCGGCAGCAAGGGCTGTGATGGAATTTGATACACCGCGGCCGGTTGGCTTGCGTGTCAGGATGATTCGGTCATCATAGGTGCCGCTTCGCTTACCGTCAGCTGATACCTCGTATGGCTTGAGGCTCGGGTCGTAGATGAGACCGTCAGTAAGTGTGAGTGCATCGCCAAGATGATGGTACTGATGCATCTGTGGCTGGCCGATATTGCCAGAAACAAAACCGAGAGCTTCAATCTGTGCATTGATGTTGAGCGTACCGTGCATAATCTGCTGTACTACATCCGGAATGCCGTCTGGGCGGTGAATGTCAGCAAACTTGGTTTGCTCATCAATGTATGTCATGTCACGCTCAGGACGGAACATGCGCCAGAGAGTAGAGAGGTCAGAGGTGGTAGTGACTACGGAGTTCTGCTGGATGTCAAAATCGCCAGCATCATACCAGCCACCAACGGCAAGACCAGGAACGTGCTCCAATGGCTTGTACTTGGTGAAGTTCTCCGAACCTTGACGGTAGCCGTCATGAATGCTGATGTCAGCTGGAGCCATAATCGCATCGTCCATATTGGCAGCGCCGTGCCATACACGATAGCCTTCGTTCACCATCATGTGATCCATGGCAACAACGAGCGAAACATCCATTGAGGCATGCCACTTGTCGCTATATACATCCTTGTCGATAGGGAAAGCGTTGGTCTGGGTGCCGTTTACTTCAATGATGTAGAGACCTGGCTCCTTCACGTCGCTGAAGTCAATCTTTGCATAGGTGTAACGGTTGTTATATACGCCCCAAGGGGTTACTTCGGCTTTCTTGGCTACACTCCTCGAACCATCCGGATTGACGCGGAGGATATTGGCAGTAGCTGGCATCTTGTCATTCTTGTCAAGCTCCACAACAGACACTTTCTTCTGTGCTGGTGTATAGCCGATCTGTGAGATACCAATATTTGGCTTGCGTACCCATTCAGGGTTGCTCTTTGGCTCAACATACCACTCAAGAACCTTGCCCGTCTTGCCTGCAGGGAGGAGTGAGCGGACCACGAACGTTCCGTTTTGAGCAAGCAGACGGCCGTCGTAGAGACTGATATCGTCATCCGACTTAATGCTTACACAGAGATTTTCATCTTCAGGAGCCAGGACGATCTGCTTGCCGGTAGAGAGGGCGATAGGGACAAGGAATTCTCCACGTCCGCGATCATCAAAGGTAGATTCACCGAAATACTGGGCAATCTTCTCTGATACTGGGTGCACTTCGGTGTCATGCTGCGGATACTTTGGCAGGATGCGAGCTGCGCCGTCCACCAGATAATTCTTGCCGAAGTAAGAGGCAGGGAAGAACTCCAGGTTCATACCAGCCTTGCCGACAAGCTTCTCTGGTACGGGTTGGTTAAGGAAAATCTGGACAAGGGCACCTTTGTCTTTTGGAGTGACGCGGAGCTTATAGGCGAAGTTGTAATCTTCATAATTCAGATCCACCTCAATGTAATTCTGCTCGCGGTTTACGGTGCGGTTTGTCATCATGGCGTAGATGTCCCACTGTTCTGGGGTGTTCATGAATCGAACGCCGCCACCTGTGCAGATACGTTCTCCACGCTGGATGATTTCCAGTCCGGCAAGCTTTTCGTCGCAGAAACCTCCGTTATAAAGGTTACTATAGACGAGGAGGTTGACGCCTCGGTCTTCAAAATACTCCAGATCATTGAGCTTCAATGTCTGGGCGCTCAGCTGTGTGGCCAAAGCAGAAAGCATGGCGCTACAACAAAACTTAAAAAATGATGATTTCATGATTTAAATAAAGTAATGTATAAAAATGGTATTGATGTTTCAGATAGGGAGACAGGACAAGTCATTTGAACGGACTTACAGTTTGAATCCGTTGAGCAGAGACTTGACATCCATACGCTTCTTGCCTGGCAGCTGAAGTTCCTCAAGGGCGAGGATGCCGTCGGCGCATACGACGTGGAGGTATGACTTGTTGTCCGTCTCTATCATGCCGATTCGTTCAACAGGCTGTGGCTGGTTCTCTTTTACTACGCTGGTACGGAATACTTTGATCGGACCTACAACGTCAGCAATGGCAGGGATAGCAACCCAGGCAGCGCGTGGTTCTCCAGGAAGAGTAATCATGGTCATCCAGGCGGCAGGGTAGGGTGAAAGGCCACGCACCAGATTATGCAGTCGGCGAACGGGTTGGTCAAAATGCATTTCACAAGTCTCCTTGAAGATTTTTGGAGCAGGACGCAGTTCGCTGATGCCCGTACTTGCCTCCAGATCCAGGAGAAGAGTCTCCTGATCAATGGTAGGAATGCGTGAAGTATCACCTTCTGCTTCGAGGAGCAGATCAACCGTACGGCAGACCAGTCCCTTGCCCATCTCCATCAGATTGTCATGTACGATGCCCACATTGTCCTCAGGAGCAATTGGCATCTCCTGCTTCAGGATGATGCGGCCTGTATCAATCTCGTGATCGAGGAAGAATGTTGTTGCTCCGGTCATGGTATCTCCATTGATTACCGCCCAGTTAAGCGGAGCAGCACCACGGTACTGTGGCAACAGAGCAGCGTGGAGATTGAATGTGCCCATGCGTGGCATGTTCCAAACCACCTCGGGCAGCATACGGAATGCCACCACAATCTGCAGATCGGCCTTCCATGCTCGAAGTGCCTCAAGGAATTCCTCATTCTTCAGCTTCTCTGGCTGCAGCAGGGGCAGATTATGGTCGAGCGCATATTGCTTCACAGGACTGAACTGCATCTTGTGACCACGGCCTGCCGGTTTATCAGGCATAGTGATAACGCCTACTACATTATAGCCGCCTTGGACGAGCGCATCAAGTGTAGGTACAGCAAAGTCAGGTGTACCCATGAAGACGATTCGGATATCTTGTTTCTGCATGTTCGATAGTATTTGAAAAGCCGTGAATCATGTAATGGCACGATTCACGGCTTTGTAGTATATCAAGTAAACTTAATTACTGAAGCTGAACCTTCTTTGCCTCCTTCTTGCCCATTACATAATAGGCGCAAGGTACAGCGAGGAAGATGGTGGTCAATGGGTCAACTACAACACCAAGGAGCATTGCGAAGATGAAGCTCTGGATAGATGCACCGCCGAAGAAGAAGATTACTACCAATACCAGGATGGTAGAGATAGAGGTGTTCAACGTACGTGGCATGGTCATGTTGAGTGCCTCGTTGATTACATTGTAGCGATCCTTGTTTGGATAGAGGTTGCTTACCTCGCGGATACGGTCGAATACAACCACGATATCGTTGATAGAGTAACCAATCACGGTAAGGATAGCTGCGATAAATGCCTGGTCAATTTCCATTGAGAATGGCATGATGCCTGGGAGCAAGCAGTAAAGACCAAGGATAACTAAGGTATTGGCTGCCAGGCCTGCAATAGCACCGATTGAGAATGCCACGTTGCGGAAACGGATGAGGATGTAAAGAGCGATAGCAATGAGTGACAGGAATACAGCAAGGATAGCGCCGTAGGTAATGTCTTCAGCAATTGAAGGACCTACCTTCTGAGTAGATGGGATGTAATCCTCATTGTTGAATGAATCAAAGTCACCATTTACATAATTGAGCTCCTTACCTGCATCGTAGATAGCCTTCTTCATAGTGAGGTTAGCTTCAGCGTCGTCGGTTGCATTCAGTGCGAAATTGGTAGTGATACGAACCTGATTGTCGCGGCTGATAGTGATAACCTTGATTGAAGCACCTTCAAGAGAGGCATTCTGCTCGAGCTTCTGTGCGATAGCCTGATTGTCAACAGCGGCTACGTCATTGTAAGCAACGATATAGTTACGACCACCAGTGAAGTCGATACCCTTATCAAGACCAGGGAAGAACATCAGGATGATGGCAACAACAGAAACAGCTGCATAAACCATAGAGGTCTTGCGACCCTTCTTCACGAAGTCAATGCTGGTTGGCTTCAGGAGGCTTGAGAGGACACCAGTGAAGTTAAGACCCTTAAACCAGCCCTTAGCGAGAGCGTTCTCAAGGAAGATGCGGCTCAGGAATACAGCACTAACGAACGAGGTGATGATACCAACGATGAAGGTGACAGCAAAGCCACGGATAGGACCAGTACCGAACTGATAGAGGATGATACCAGTGAGCAATGAGGTAACGTTGGCGTCAAGGATGGCGCTGAAAGCGTTGCTGTAAGCAGCGCTCACTGCCGAGCGAAGCTGACGACCGCCAGCGAGCTCCTCCTTGGCACGCTCGTAGATAAGTACGTTAGCATCCACTGCAATACCCATTGAGAGTACGATACCTGCGATACCAGAAAGGGTAAGCACAGCGTGGAAGCTTGAAAGAATACCGATGGTGAAGAATGCGTTGATCAGCAAGCAAACGTCGGCGATGGTTCCTGCAATGCCACCATAGAAAAGAATCATGTAGATGAACAGGAGCACGAGCGCGATAAAGAATGAGACAACGCTCTGGTGGATTGACTCAGCACCGAGGGTTGGACCTACAACGTCCTCACTTACGATGTTGACCTTAGCAGCCATCTTACCAGACTTAAGCACGTTGGCAAGGTCATTAGCATCTTCAGTGTCAAAGTCGCCAGTAATCTCTGAACGACCACCGTCAATCTGTGTATTGATGCGAGGAGCAGAATAAACTACATCATCAAGAACGATGGCTACGCAACGGCCAATGTTCTCCTTGGTAATCTTTGACCAATCCTTACCAGCCTCTGGAGTCATGGTCATGTTGACTACATAAGAGTTAGTGATCTGCTTGAACTCTGAACCGGCATCAGTTACGATGTCGCCACCCTTAGCAGCATTAGGAAGTGCTGGATGACCAAGGTTGTCCTTTGCCTTCAAAGCATAGAGCTGATAGTAGAGACCCTTCTCGTCAATAGCCTTAACGCTCCAAGCGAGCTTCAGCTTACGTGGAAGTTCCTTGGCAGAAGCAACGAGGGCGTTGATGGCAGCGGTATCGTTAGCCTGAGCAATAGCAACAACAGGACCCTGACCGCCCATGATCTGAACACGAGCAACCAGACTGTTCATCATTGCCTCATTGGTAGCGATAGAGTCAGCATTTGCACTTGAAACCTCGGCGAGGAGAGAATCAGTTTCAGCTGTCTCTGCAGCATTCTCTGCTGGAGCCTCCTCTGCATTCTCTGACTTCTGGATATTCTTCTGGGCATCAGCGATGAGAATAGACTGGAGTGGACCAGCAATCTCTTCTGCCTGATAAGTCTCCCAGAACTCAAGGTTTGCAGAACCCTGGAGGAGCTTCTTAACACGCTCAGGCTCCTTTACGCCAGGAAGCTCGACCAAGATACGGCCAGCCTGCTGGAGGCGCTGGATGTTTGGAGCAACAACACCGAAACGGTCAATACGGTTACGGAGTACGTTGAATGAGTTAGCCAACGCATCGTCCATCTCTTTCTTGATGATAGAGATAACCTCTGAATCACTGGTGTTCTTAGAGATCTTCTCACGGAGCTGATAAGTGCTGAATACATCAGCCAGCTTGGCAGAAGCGTCAACCTTCTTGAAGTTGGCAGCAAAAGCATCGACGAAAGCGTCACCGCTCTCAACCTCGCCAGAGTTTGAGGTCATGCTCAGTGCCTCTACGAAAGTGGCGTTCTGTGCATTTTCAGCAGCAAGAGATTTGAGAACGTCAGCAACTGAAATCTCGAGAATTACGTTCATACCGCCCTTAAGGTCAAGACCCAGGCCGATCTGCATCTCCTGAGCCTGCTTGAACGTGTAGCCGAACCACACATTCTCAGTGGAGATGGAGTCCAAGTAGTACTTGGCTGGTGTGCCGGTAGCTTCAGCGTATGCGTCTGCCTTGCTCTCATGATGGCGAACCACAAATGAGAACGAGATGTAGAAGGCGCAGACAATGGCAAGAAGCCAAGCCAACACAGTTACAAATCCTTTGTTTTGCATTGTTGATATTTATTGATTTTAATTAAATTTTTCGCATATTTCGGGCGCAAAGGTAATAAAAAATATTCAAAAGAAGAAAAAAAATATTGAAAAACACACTTTTTAACGTGTTTTTTTAGCACTTATGCCGAAATATGTGTATCTTCGCGCCATGTTTCGCTTAAAAAAATATATTAATAAGGCATTTTTTGCACCTGCCGTCGTATTGTCTTTTGCTGCTCTAATAGGCTGTGCCAGTACTGGTACGCCAGGTGGCGGACTCTATGATGAGACCCCTCCAGAACTGCGTACAAGTGATCCTGGTGAGGGCGCAACGGGTGTAAATAAGAAGAAACTAACCTTGCGATTCAATGAGAACATCAAGCTGGATAATGCTCAGGAGAAACTCACCATTTCGCCCCCGCAGGAGAAGTCTCCAGCTGTTATGAGCAATGCCAAGACGCTGACTATAGAACTGTTTGATGACCTCAAGCCAAATACTACCTATACCATTGATTTGGGCGACGCCGTACAGGATAACAACGAGGGTAATCCGATGGAAAACCTCACGCTGACCTTCTCAACTGGTGAATACATTGATACAATGAAGGTGAGTGGCGTGCTGCTCAATGCGGAGGATCTTGAACCTATTACGGGCGCGTATGTGGGTATTTATAAGGTTTATGACGACGGAAGGTTGGTAGTGGGTGATACGCTCCACGGTGTTGATTCAATTGTGGCTCTCTACCCAGATTCCATCTTTATGCTCAAGCCTTTTGATCGTGCTGGTAAGACCGATTCGGAGGGCCGTTTCAGGATCAGTGGCGTGGCTCCAGGCAAATATCGTATCTATGCACTTGTGGATGGTAATACTAACTACAAGTATGACCTCTTTACTGAAGATATTGCTATCTTTGACAGTCTGATCACCCCTTTGGTAGAGCCTTGTACTGTCTATGATACCGTCTATAGCAAACTGGATCTTCTTTCTTTGGAGATTGCTATCAATAACAGCAGAAAGGAGAACGATAAGGATAAGAAAGATAAGAAGGACGACAAGGAGCAGGAATCAATTACTCTGCCCATTGATACAATCATTGCGCGTGACGGATTCCGCTATCTGCCTGACGATCTGTGCCTCTTGGCTTTTAATGAAGGAAGGGTAACCCGCTATCTGGATGATATTACCTGGACAGATTCTGTCCATATCGACCTTCGTTTTTCGGCAAAAATGCCGACGCCTCCAGAAATTGCTTTATTGGATGAGGATACGCTGGGTCTTGCTGCCATCAACAAGGATGCTTGGCTGATCTGCGAACCGAATCCCACAAATGATACGCTTAAATACTGGATCAGTGATCCTCGGGTTTATTCACGAGACACGCTGAACCTGCTTTTAACTTATCTGTTTACCAATGAGGGTGCCGATACTTTGGTAACAGATACTGTTGCGTTGGTCAATCCTGTTCCGAAGGTGGAAGCGAAGCCTGCTCCGCAGCCATCTGATTCAGTAGCAGCAGAGATTCCAGTTCCTGCTGAGGATGAAGAAATTCAGGAGGACGAGGAGACCGATAACAAGGCTGACAAGGCCAAGAAAAAGAAGAAGAAAAGGAAAAAGAAGAATAAGGACGAGGAGGAGCAGCCCACTGACAGCGTGCCTCGTACTACTTTCATGACTATCTCCATGCTGGAGAAGAATACAATTGACATCGGACGCCTGCCACATATTGAGGCTTCCGCACCGATTGATTCGCTCGACCTTCAGCACCTGCATCTGTTGCAGCAGAAGGATAGTTTGTGGGTTCCTCTTGACTTTTCACTCCAGCAGGATTCTCTCTTGCTGCGTCGATATACCGTTGTCGCCAATCCTCATTTCTCGCCTGGCGGCAGCTATCGGTTGATTGCAGATTCTGCCTCTATGCATGATATTTATGGTCATCCGGTTGATTCCACATGTATCTCTTTTACAGAGAAGAAGGTTGATGACTATGCTCACCTGGTATTTAATATCACTGGTGTGAATGGTCCGGCTTTCGTGCAGCTGCTGAATGAAAAGGACAAACCTGTGCGCCAGATGCCGGTGAAAGATGGTCAGGCTAAGTTTGTTAATATTCCTGCAGGCAAGTATTATGCCCGTCTGGTGGAGGACAAGAATGATAATGGTGTGTTTGATGCAGGTTCGGTCCTGGATCACCGTCAGCCAGAGAGCGTCTATTATTTTGGTGCCCTGCTTGAACTTCGTACCTGGCAGTATAGTCAGGCATGGGATATTCATGACAAGCCTATCCCGCAGCAGAAACCAAAAGAATTGATTCAGAATAAACCAAAGACAAAGACTGTAAAGAAGAATCGTAACCTGGAGTATCTCCACGATCATCCAGATCTGAAGAAGAAGTACATCAATTCTTTGAGATAAGCGGTTCGCACTCATTTTCAATCTTTTTTAATGATTCCCTATGAAACGACTTTTTATATTAGTTATTCTTATCTCATGTCTGTTTAGCCAAATTCAGCCTCTTTGGGCGATTCCGAAGGCAAAAACACAGCAGAAGGTAGAGTCAATCACCTATGATGTTTATTACCATTTGGGCTTTATTTGGGCCAAAGCGGGTCAGGGTACACTTTCGCTCAGTAAGGAGACGGAGGCAGATGGTACAGAAAGAATACATGGACAGCTGGCTGCCAAGTCACTCAGCATTGTGGAACACCTGATGCGGGTGCGTGATACACTTGATACATGGATGTCGCCCAGTTACCTGCCTCGCGAATTTGTCAAGAAAACACATGAGGGCAAGTATAATTGCATTGAGAGGAATAATTATCAGGTCTCTCTGAAGGATGATAAGGGCGAGTTTGCCCCAGCAAATGTGAAGAGGTCCACGGTGAAGGTTCACCGCTGGCGAAAAAAAGGCAGTGAAGCAGCAACTAACCGAGATACAACACATGTGGTGAATGAACCTGCTTACGATATGCTTTCGCTCTTCTATGCAATGCGTCAGATGGATTTCGCTACCATGAAGAAGGGGGAAAGCCGCAAGATGGCTACCTTCCCCGGACTGAAAAAGGAATGGTACAAAGTTGAGTACTGTGGTAAGGAAAAGATTACGTTGCGCAACGGAGATAAATATGACACTTATTGCGTGCTCATCACCGTTTCGACCAAGGATCAGGACAAGACACCTATCAAAGCGTGGTTGAAAACGTCTAAAGAACATAAGCCACTCAAAGTTATCATTGATCTGGCTCGTATAGGAAGCATTCAGGCTGAGATTGTGAACTAACTCACAATCCCAGCCTGAACTATTTTTTCACTCTTCAATACTGATCCATCCCTCTGCATCGAAGTACATCTTGCGGAGGAATATTTTTGCTCTGGCTCCTACTTCTGCATCGTAGGTATGGCAGAGGAAGTACCATTGTCCGTGTATGTTGTAGGCAGAATTATGACCTCTGCCCAAATAACGTTCCGTAGGTCCTACCAGCATGGTGCCTCCACCCAGAGCCATGTCTTTGCCCTGCTGATCGAGGAAGGGACCATTGATGCTACGAGATCTGCCATAGACAGTCTTATAAGTACTGTTCTGTCGCCCATTGAGGAATAGGAGAGAGAATGTGAGGCTCTTCACGCCATTCTTTCAGGTCAGGACTTGACATTACGCCTACTCCCATACCTGTGCTGAAAATGTAATATCTGCCATCTTCCCCCTGTGCCATGACTGGATCATGAACGTCTGGATAAGCGGAGTCAAAATGATGCCGTTGTGCAAATGCCAGACTTGAGGCAAATACAATTAGAATAGTCGTGAAAAGCCTCTTCATAAAATGATTGTTATGGATTAAATATTGTCTTTATACTACGCCCTGCGCCATCATGGCTTTAGCTACCTTCATGAATCCTGCCACATTGGCACCCTTCACGTAGTTAATGTAGCCGTCAGCCTGTCTGCCGTGTTCGACGCATTGCTTATGGATGCCGTGCATGATCTCGTGCAAACGGCTATCTACGTCAGCAGCGCTCCAAGAGAGATGCATTGCGTTCTGGCTCATTTCCAGTCCACTGGTAGCTACGCCGCCAGCATTGACAGCCTTGCCCGGTGCATAGAGCATCTTGTGCTCCAGGAATGCGTCAATAGCTTCAGGTGTGCAGCCCATGTTGGAAATTTCTCCCACGCAAAGTACTCCGTTGGCAATAAGCTGGGCAGCATCTTCTCCGTTGAGCTCGTTCTGTGTGGCACACGGCAGGGCAATGTCAACCTTCTGCTCCCAAGGTTTCTTGCCAGGGAAGAAAGTAGCGCCTGGGAATTCATCTGCATAAGGTGCAACAATGTCATTGCCAGATGAACGCAATTCAAGCATGTAGTCAATCTTCTCTCCGCTGATTCCGTCTGGATCATAAATGTATCCATCA
Source organism: Bacteroidales bacterium (assembly GCA_045617885.1). GTDB lineage: Bacteria > Bacteroidota > Bacteroidia > Bacteroidales > UBA3663 > Liminaster. The sequence goes on from JAZLJN010000031.1 coordinate 56,475, forward strand.
GGACCGCTGATGGTCACTACCTTGGCGCCGAGTTGTGTGGCCTTTGTGGCAGCACCCCATGCTACATTGCCAAAACCGCTGATGGCAACGGTCTTTCCTTCTATCTTATGACCAGCGGTCTCGAGCATTTCATTGACAAAATAAAGACCGCCAAAGCCCGTTGCCTCTGGACGAACCAGCGAACCGCCGAACTCCAGATTCTTGCCAGTGAGCACACCAGAGAAGTCGCGAGTGATGCGCTTGTATTGGCCGAACAGGTAGCCAATCTCACGGGCTCCTACGCCAATGTCGCCTGCTGGTACGTCAACTTCTGGTCCGACGTAGCGGTAAAGCTCCGTCATGAACGACTGACAGAAACGCATGATTTCGCCATCAGACTTTCCACGAGGCGAGAAGTCCGAACCGCCCTTTCCGCCGCCCATTGGGAGCGTGGTGAGCGCGTTCTTAAATGTCTGTTCGAAACCAAGGAACTTGAGAATGGATAAGTTGACCGAGGCATGGAATCGCAATCCGCCCTTATAGGGACCGATGGCAGAGTTGTACTGCACGCGGTAGCCCAGGTTCACCTGAATCTTGCCGCGGTCATCCACCCAAGGTACGCGGAATGTAATGATTCGTTCTGGTTCAACTAACCGTTCGATGAGTGAAGCGCGTTCGAATTCCGGATGGCGGTCATACTCATCCTTTATGGAGATGAGCACCTCTCGTACGGCTTGCAGATACTCTTTTTCACCAGGGTGCTTCTGCTCCAACTGGGTCATTAATTGTTCTATGTTCAGCATGGTCTGTGTGTAATTAAATGATTAATGCAAAAAGGTTGTTTTGACAATTATGTGTCATTTTGTAAGCGCAAATATAGCGGATAATAGGAGCAGAACCAAATATTTTTGCGAAAATATGTGTTTTCGGAATGTTTTTTTGACAGAATGATGTTATAAAACATCTTTTATTTTCATTGACGAAGAAAAACAAACAGATTATTTGGTGAAACAGCAAAAAAGGTCTATCTTTGCGGCGGTGAATACACATTATTATATTATGCTTGATCAAAAAAATTATTTAGATAAAGCCCTGGTTGTGGACAGTCAGCAAGTCATTGCTGGCAAGGGTGGAAATGTCATCCCCGAACCGGAGAAGGAGTCTCTCTGGAAACGTTACATGGAGAAGTTCCGTGATCCCCTGATTATCGTACTCCTTATAGCGCTGGCGCTCTCATGTATAGTCTCGGCTTACGAGATTCATGCCACGGGCAACTGGCATCTTGTCTTTGAACCTTGTGGCGTATTCTTTGCCATTCTTCTTGCCACGGGTGTTGGCTTTATTTTTGAGGTGAAGGCCGACAAGGAATTTGATGTGCTTAATCAAGTCAAGGATACGCAGCCGGTCAAGGTCTTGCGCCGTCCTGCTGCTGGTGCAGAGGTGCGAATGTACAGCATCCCGAAGATGGATGTAGTCGTGGGCGACGTAGTTCGTGTAGAGGCAGGTGATCAGATGCCGGCTGATGGCGTGCTCGTCGAATCAAATGCTTTACGTGTGGACGAGAGTGTCTTTACGGGCGAACCATATGCTAATAAACATCCCCTCACACCAGAGGATGAGTCTGACTCTGTTCAAGAAGAGTCGGCGGGAGCTTATCCCGTTGATCGTCTCCTTCGTGGCAGTACTGTGATAGAGGGTAATGGTATCTATGTTATTGATAAAATTGCACAAGATAGTGAAGAGGGCAGGGGTGTGGCTCTGACCCATGAGGGGACAGAGGTAAAGACTCCACTCAACAGACAGCTTGAGCAACTCGGCAACTGGATCAGTTATTCAAGTTTTGCCATTGCCGCCTTCATAGTCATTGGTCGTATTATCGTATTCTTTTTCTTTACTGATGGGGAAACATCCTATGATCCGGACGCTTGGGGAATCTTTGGATTCATTTTGGAATCGCTGATGATTGCCATCACGCTGATTGTCGTTGCCGTACCTGAAGGGTTGCCGATGAGCGTTACTGTCAGTCTTGCCTTGAGCATGCGAAATATGCTGAAGGAGAATAATCTTGTCCGTAAACTACACGCTTGTGAGACCATGGGTGCTGCCACCGTGATTTGTACGGATAAGACCGGAACCCTCACGCAGAACCGTATGTCGGTCGTTGAGAATCGTTTCTTCGGCTCGCCAGACATGAAGCAGATTGCTTTCGGTATAGCTGTCAATACCACAGCAGAACTTTCGGCCACAGATAAAGGTCATCTTCAGCCTATCGGAAATCCTACAGAGGGTGCATTGTTGCTCTGGTTACAAAGTCTGGGCTTCGACTATCATGAGTTACGCACTTCTGTCCGTGTTGTGGAGCAGCTGCCTTTTTCTTCCATGACCAAAAGCATGGAGACGGTTGCTGCCAATGCTGACGGATCGCTGTGTCATTATCTAAAGGGAGCGCCAGAAATGCTTCTTGACCGATGCTCGCAGATTGCGGGTGGAGTAAGTCGGACAGAGGTCGAAGCTCTCCTTGCCAGCTATCAGGCACGTGCCATGCGTACTTTGGGTTTTGCTGTAGCGCAGAAGAATCCGGCAAGCGATTCTGAACTTCAATATACCTTCCTCGGTATAGTTGGAATTGCTGATCCAATCCGTCCAGATGTGGCTGAGGCTATCCGTCAGTGCAAGGATGATGCAGGTGTGAAAGTGATTATTGTGACGGGTGATACTGTAGGCACAGCAAATGAGATTGGACGACAGATTGGTTTGCTTGGGCATGATGAAACAGATAAGACCATTCAGGGACCGGATTTCGCTGCTCTTTCTGACAAAGAGGCTCGCCTATTGCTTGCCAAGGGTGGAATAAAGATTATCTCCAGAGCCCGACCAGAGGATAAGGCTCGCCTGGTAACGCTCCTGCAGCGTAATCATGAGGTGGTTGCGGTGACGGGCGATGGCACCAATGATGCTCCTGCTCTTGCCAAGGCGCAGGTCGGTCTCTCTATGGGTAGTGGTACGTCGCGTGCCAAGGATGCTTCAGATATTACTATCATCGATGATTCTTTTGCTTCAATCAATAAAGCTATCATGTGGGGACGAAGCATTTATCTCAACATTCGCCGCTTCATTATCTTCCAGATGATTATCAATGTGTGTGCCTGCCTGATAGTGTTGTTGGGCGCTTTGGTCGGTCTGGATTCACCGCTCAATGTCACCCAGATGCTTTGGGTCAACCTTATCATGGATACGTTTGCAGCCGGTGCGCTCTCTTCTCTGCCAGCTGATCCGCGTGTGCTTCATGACAAACCACGTTCACCACGTGCGCATATCATTGACAGAACTATGGCTATCCGCATTGCCTCTTGGGGATTGGGCTTTTTCTTCATTCTGGTAGGTATCTGGCAGCTGCTTTTCCATAAGGATGTGCGTAGTGCTAGTGATATGCTGACCCCTGATTCGCTCAACGTATTCTTTACGGGATTCTTCCACGGGCATGAGGGTAAGTCAGCGCTTAGCGGTTATGAGCATGGTATTTTCTTCACTACATTTGTGGTACTGCAGTTCTGGAATCTGTTCAACACCCGCTATTACCGTACTGATCGCTGCTTCCTGCTTGAGGCGCATGACTTCTTCTGTCATCGCGAACGGTTCTATTCTCACTTTAGTGCGGGTTTTTCGCTTGTGGCTGTGGTTATCCTTGTCGGACAGTTCTTTATTGTCAACCTCCTGCCAGACTTCTTTGAGGTCTCTCCACTTTCTGTTTCGGATTGGTGTGTAATACTTCTTGCCACTTCACCAGTCTTCATTATCCCAGAGATTTTCAGAAGTATCCGTTTGCGTAAATAGTAATAAGTATTTATGCATTGAGTGTTGCAGAAAAGCTATATAAACGAGTAAAACCAGATAAAAACGGGTTATGCGTTTTTATCTGGTTTTATTTGTTTTCAGCGCCAAGCAGTGAAAGATGGTTTTACTTTAATCCCTCACCCGTTACATTAATCTGTATCGGTGCGTCTGTGCCAGGTTCACGTTCTATGATTACTTGTGCCAAGCCATTGAAGGCGGGCAGGGACCATTGCTTGCAGTCCAACTCGTTCGGGTGTTCGTCTCCTTTGTATGCCGAGTCTCCATTGCCTACACCTAAAATGTGTCCGGGACCGCTGACGGTAATTGTTAGTTGGTTGCAGGCAGTAGGGACAAGACGACGTTTGGCATCGAGCAGTTCGATGGTGACTATCTCCAGGTTGAGAGATTCTTCAGTCTTGACATTGATGCGTGAAGCTTCGCCTGTTGTTTCTATTACCTGACGCATGATGCGTTTGCCGCCTCTGAATCCCAGTGCCTCTATACGGCCTGGCTGATAGATGGCGTTCCATGCCAGATGTCCGTTTTCTGGCATCTTTTTTCTTCCAAGACTCTTGCCATTGACGCGTAGCTCTACCTCCTCGCAGTTGGAATAGGCCCATACTGATACTTCCTCGCCCTCATGTCCCTTTAGGTTCCAATGAGGGAAGATGTGCAGTACCGGCTCGTCAGTCCACCATGACTTCAGGTAGTAGGCTTCATCTTTAGGGAAGCCGCAGTAATCCAGGATGCCAAATTGCGAACCTACGGCTGGGAATCCCAGCGGATTGGGCTCGCCGCGATAGTCAAAGCCTGTCCAGTAGAAAAGTCCTTGTCCCCACGGACGTTCGGCATAGAATTTCCATCCGCGCTCTATGATGTTTTCATAGGTCGTATCGGTGCGGTTGATGGCAGGCATTCGACCCTCTTCTGGATAATAAATGCCGCGAGTTCCACAGGCTGTTGTCTCCTCTGTGCCAACGATAATCCACTCTGGGTGTTTACGGTGGCGATTATCCACGTCATTCTGTACTATATAATTGTATCCCTGCACTTCGAGCGATTCTATCATTGTGGCTCCTCCGGCATTGGCAAGGCAGACCATACGTGTTGGGTCAAGACGGTGGGTAAACTCGCGCATTGAGGCAGCCACTCGCTTGCCCTGTTGGTTATTCTCCAATCCCCACTCTTCATTGCCATCACTCCAGAGAATGATACTTGGGTGATTGCGGTCGCGCTCTATCATGCGGGTGAGCAGACGAAGATGCTCCTCGTTGACACCCGACAGTCGTTGTTCATCAATGACGAGCAGACCGAGAGAATCACACATGTCCAGTGTGGCGGGTGTCATCGGATTGTGTGAAGCTCTGTATGCATTACAGCCGAACTTCTTGAGCTGACGCAAGCGCCACAGTTGGAGTCCTTCTGGCATTGCCGCACCTACGCCGGCATGATCCTGATGCATATTCACGCCTTTCAGCTTGAGATGCTCACCATTCAGGAAGAATCCTTGAGCGGCGTCAAATCGCACTTCCCTTATGCCGGTATTAGTCAGATATGTGTCCGTCTCACCATTACTGCTCACTTCGGTACGTACAGAATAAAGATAGGGAGAATCAATCGTCCAAAGGTGAGGATCCTGTAGTGTGATCTTGCTCGTCAGTTGGCGAGTCTCTTTCGGCAGGAGCGTCAGTTCGACAGGTGCTGTTCGTGCTACTTCATGACCTTCGGTATCAACCAGCACATTTACTACACTTGCCTTGCGGCTGCTTACGTCGCTGTTTTCTACTTTTACCTCGATGGACATCTCGTCCTCTGTATAGTCCTTGCTTAACGTATTGTAAACGAAGGTTCCGAACGTCCGTGTATGTACCATAGGAGAGGTGTGCATCCATACGTCACGGTAGATGCCGGCTCCCTCGTAGAACCATCCCTCTTCCAGAGTGGCGTCTGCCCGGACGCACAGGACATTCTTTCCCTCATCGCCATAGTTCAGGTAATCGGTCACGTCATATACCTGCGTCGCATATCCGCTTGGTTCCACGCCCATGTAGAATCCGTTGATCCATACGGTAGCATTGCGGAAGATGCCGTCAAACTGGATTTCATAATGTTGTCCGAGAGCCTCTTGTGGCATATCGAATGTGTAACGGTACCAGCCCACGCTCGTTTCTGGATAACGCCATCCTACGGTCTTGTATCCATGACTGTGACTCGCCTGCCAGTGGTAGGGGAGGTTCTCCACCCAGTCATGAGGCACCTGCACAGGTTGCCAGTCCTTGTCATCAAATTTTTCGGTATAAGGGCCCTCATTGTGGATGCCTTTTGCCTTGGTAAGATAGTTGAAATACTCTGTTCCGCTCATGAAATCCTTTGTGATGTCCGAAGCATGACCCATGTGGAAGCGCCATCCTTGATCAAGGCGGGTTGTGGTGCGGGCTGAAGCCATCTGTCTGTCTGACAGCGCCAGGGTAGTGCTCAAGGCTATGAGGGAGAGTGTTATGTGTGTTGCTTTCATTATGTTGATTGTGCGTAATAAGTTACTTAGTGTTGCAAATGTAGTGATTATTTTGCGAAGTCCCAATTATTTTCGGCCAAAATGTAAGTTTCCGGCCCTGAATGGTACTATTTAATCGAAAAAATACTATCTTTGCACCATGAAAGTCCTTTATCCACTCTTATTCGAACATAACTTCCACGCCACCGTATGGGGTGGACATCGTCTTAAGCCACTTAAGTCTTTGCCAGCCGATGATGAGCCTATTGGCGAGTCCTGGGAGGTCTCTGCTGTGCCCGGAAGCACCAGTGTTGTCAGCAACGGTCCGCTTCGTGGCAGGGATTTGGCGTCGCTTACTGAAGAATATGGTTCGCTGATGCTCGGCAACTCCGTTGAGCGTCGTTATGGACGTGTTTTCCCTCTTTTGGTCAAGTTTATTGATGCACAGTCGGATCTATCCATTCAGGTTCATCCGAATGACGAACTTGCTCGTGAGCGGCACAATTGCTTTGGCAAGACAGAGATGTGGTATGTGATGAAGGCTGAACCGGGAGCCTATCTCTACAGCGGATTCTCCGAGCCAGTATCCAAGTATGAGTATGAGCATCGTGTAGCTGATGGCAGCATCTGTGAGGTGCTCGGACGGCATGAAGTACATGCGGGTGATGTCTTCTTTATTCCAGCAGGACGTGTGCATGCTATCTGTGGCGGTATCTTGCTGGCAGAAGTTCAGCAGTCAAGTGATGTCACTTATCGTATCTTTGACTATAACCGTCCTGGACTTGATGGCAAGCCTCGCCAGCTGCATACCCAGCTCGCTTCGGCAGCTATTGATTTCAATGTGCCCAGTCAGCAGGCAACATTAGGTAAGGGTACACTGGCAGCGGTAGCTCCGCAGCCGCTTCTTGCAGGACAGAAGGCTGATCTCAACGTCTATCGCACGGACTATCAGCACGAGCTTAACAGTCCCGTACCACTTATCGTCAATGAGTTCTTCATTGTCAAGCTGCTTGAGGTGAATCGTTCCTTCCATCGCAAACTCTATAAGTACGACTCATTTATTATATATATGTGTCTTGAGGGTAATTGCACCATCAGGATTAATTCTACGCAGGGCTTTGGCGGATCCCTCTTCGGTGCATCGCCTATGCCAGAAGCTTCGTGCTGTGAGATTACCCTTACGGAGGGTAACTCCTGCCTGATTCCTGCTTCGGTGGCTGACCTCTATGTCAAGCCTGATAATGCGGCTGGTGTCACACGTCTGCTTGAGGCTTATATTGACAACAAGAACTATTGATTCTTTTCTCTCCTCTGTCCATGTCCCAGACCTGCGAGTCGCTTATTTCCGTCATCATCCCCATCTTCAATGCTGCCCCTTACCTGCCAGCCTGCCTTGATTCAGTGCTGGCGCAGACGTATGCGGAATTTGAACTTTTGCTGGTAGATGATGGTTCTACGGATGCCAGTGCTGTGATCTGTGAACGCTATGCAGAGCTTGATAACCGCATCACCGTGATACGCCAGCCGAATGGTGGCGCTTCGGCAGCGCGTAACAGAGCCTTAAGTGTGATAAGGGGCGAATACGTTGCCTTCATTGATGCTGATGATGTGATTCATCATCGGTATTTGGAGATACTGCTTATGAAGATGCAGCAGTACAAAGCTGATGTGGTACAGTCGCCCTATGCTATCATTGACGCCAGCAAACGCTCCTTCTACAATCCTCAGCGGTTAAGTCTGTCCGTTTCTGTCGGCTCTGATGACCGTCTTTTTGAGGAACCAGATGTTGCATTGCTGTCCATGCTCTATCAGCAGCCCGATGGTCCGAATACTTCGCCATGCAAGCTTTTCCGTGCCAGTCTCTTTGAAGGATTGCTATTCCCCGAAGAATATCGTGTATATGAGGATCTCTGGCTGATGGCACAGCTTTACCAGCGCGCCCAGCGCATCGTATGTATGAGGCAGTCCTTATATTATTATTTTAAGGAGGATGGCGGTACATTGTGCAGCCAGTCTGTGCGAAGGCAGGATGCTTTTGAGTTGCTTGAAAGGCTTGAGGCGCAGTTCTTGGTGTTGGGCAAAAGACAATGTGTAAGAGCCGTCAGGGAACGGCGTCTCTCTGTTGCGTTCCACACGCTTCGCCTCCTTGCCCGTCTGCCTCATACTGATCTGCACAAAGCTATGGCTCACCGCTGCTGGCAGCATATCTTGCAGCTCAGGGGAGAGAGTCTTCATGACCCATCTGCCCGACTGAAGAATCGGCTCACGGCTGCCTTCACTTATCTTCTCAAGCGCTAACTGTCTTTCCCCACATCGTAATCAATATGTCTGTTATTACCCTCACTCCGCAACTCCTTGACTCTGCCTGCGCGCTGCTGGCAGGTCGCGTTGTTAGTGCAGGGTTCCATCCGGATGTTATCATTGGTATTCGTAATGGCGGCGTTCAGGTGGCTCAACGGATGCTTTCCTCTTTGCCCGATGATGCACTCTATTGTGAGGTCTGCATCTCACGCCCCTCTACGGCTCATAAGCAGGTCTCTTTCACCCATCGTCTGCTGCAGCATCTGCCTCTTTGTATTTGTGACGTGCTTCGTATTCTAGAATCACGTGTCACGGAGCTGCGCAGCACAAAGTCTCGTCTTATCCGCGTGGGAGAGGTTAGTTTTCCTCCTGATGTATGTCTTCGTCTTCAGCAGCCTGGCTGTAGCGTGCTTATCGTTGATGATGCCATAGATTCTGGCGCCACCCTCCATAAGCTTCAGGAACAGCTCAATGTGCGTTACCCGCAACTCTTGGTCAGGGTAGCCGTCATCACTGTCACAACACCTCATCCGCTTTGTGACGCTGACTTCTCCCTTTATCATGACCGCACACTGTGCCGTTTCCCTTGGAGCAATGACTATAGAGCTGGGGTTCTTTGAAAATCCATTATTCAAGTCTCGCAATAAACAAATACTATTTAATCGTGCGTCCTTCACTCATCATAGACCTGGATGGAACTCTCCTCCAGACCAACACTTTCCGTGATTACCTCTCTTTTTGCGGAAAGAGCGCTCTTCATGTCTTCCGCTTTGACCTGGTCTTTTTCATCTCATTCTGGGTACTGATGCGTAAGGTCCGGCTCGTTTCGCATTCTGCAATGAAGCGCCGCCTTATGCAACGTACCTACCGCTTCATGCTGCAGAAAGGCCGGTTGGACGCTTTTGTCGAAGCGGAACTGCTGCTGGTAAATCCTCGCGTGAAAGAAGAGGTGGAACGGCATCGCAACCGCGGACATCTGCTTGTCCTGGCTACTGCGGCTCCAGCCTTCTATGCCAAACCTATCGCAGACAACATGAGACTTGACGCTACTTTAGCCACACTATTGGCTTCAGATGTAGTCATTGGCGAATGGCATGAGAACGTAGGGACGATGAAGGCTGCTACGCTGCAGAATTTCCTCCACCAGCACCATACAGACATTGATGCTATCATTACTGACCACTCTGATGACCTTCCCATTCTGAAGCTTCATCCTGCAGGTCCCAATTGGATGGTCAGTCCCTCTCCGCAAACTGAAGCATTACTGAAAAAAGAGAATATCACGTACTCGTCTTTATGATGAGTGCGTGTTTTCTTTAAAATAGCGGGCAAATCGCGTCATTTCGCTCCTTGAAACATTAAAAATCTATAAATATACAAAAAAGTTACCAAAATATTTGGATAGTCTTCTAATTCTTCTTATCTTTGCATCACAAAAAGACACTAAGGTTATTGATAAGAGAAGATTTTTTGATACACATTATTGCTTTAAAAGCAACAACAACACCCATCCGTTGAGAAACGTGTGGGCGTTGTCTGTTTTATAGTGTTATTGTTTCCTCACTTGGTGAGATGAGTGCCTGCGGCAGGATTGTCAATAGCATCAGCCGAAGTGATTACTACACGGCTTACCCCGGCATTGATAGCCTCAAAGCTATTCTCCAGTTTTGGCAGCATACCGCCACTTACAATGCCCTTCTGCACCAGTTCAGGCAACTCCTTAGATGTGATGGCAGGAATGACGCTTTCGTCATCGTCTGCATTGAGCAATACGCCCTGTTTTTCGAAGCAGAACATCAGGGTAACCTCAAAGTGTCGAGCCAAAGCCTTGGCTGTCTCTGCGGCTATGGTATCAGCGTTGGTATTAAGCAGTGAACCCCGCTTATCATGACCGATAGGAGAGAGCACTGGCACTACTCCTTTAGCAATTAAGTCGCTTAGCAGTCCGGCATTCACCTGATCCACATCGCCCACGTAGCCATAATCCACCTCGCGTGTGGTTCCGTCGTCCATGCGTACCCTCTTCAGAGGGCGGCGGTGAGACTGGATCACGTTCATGTCTGCGCCGGTAAGACCCAAGGCGTTGACGCCTCGTGCCTGCAGCTGTGCCACGATGTTCTTGTTGACCAAGCCTGCATACACCATGGTGACTACGCGGAGAGTGTCAGCATCTGTGACGCGGCGGCCTCCAATCATAGTTTGTGCTATGCCGAGTTGCTCTGCTAGCTTTGTAGCTGAACGTCCTCCGCCGTGTACCAGCACCTTCAGTCCTGGGATGTGGGCAAACTTGTCGAGCAATCTTTGGAGCGAAGCCTCATCCTCAACGATAGCACCGCCTACTTTAACAAGAGTCAGTTTCATCTTTCTAATATGTAAAACTCATAAGGGGTTTGTTCAATGCCACTCCTTGATGCGCTGTTCATCCGAAAGCTTACAGATAAGCAGTGTGCCATTGTGTTCAGATACGATGCAGTCCTTAAGTCCCTGGATCACTACCTGCTTGCCCTCTGGCATACGTACCATGCATCCCTCGCTCTCAATCATCTTAACGCCTGAACCAATCACGGCGTTGCGCGATTCGTCCTGTGAAGTGAGAGTATGGAGGCTGCCCCAGGTGCCAAGGTCGCTCCATCCGAATTCTGAAGGAAGAACGTAAGCAAGGCTGGTCTTCTCCATCACGGCATAGTCAATGGAGATCTTTGGGCACTGTGCGTAGAGGCTATCCACCATCTCCTGCTCGGCAGGGGTGAAGAAGGTTGGAGCCAACTGGTCCATGATAGCGGCAATCTCTGGTGCATGCTGGCGCAGTTCGCTTACGATGGTCGAAACCTGCCAGAGGAACATGCCAGAATTCCAGGTGTAGCGGCCAGTGAGCAGATATTGTTGTGCAGTAGCAAGGTCTGGTTTCTCTCGGAATGATGCCAGGCGGCAGATTGCTCCATCTACAGCTTCTGCCTGCTCAATGTATCCGTAGCCTGTCTCCGGACGAGTAGGCTGCATACCTAAAGTAAGAATGCGCTGACCTCCACGTACGAATGCGAGACCTTTCTCTACGCACTGCTGGAAGGCTGCTGTGTCAGTCACCAGATGGTCTGATGCGGCTACAAAGATGGCAGCATCCGGATCTTCTGCCTGAATCTTCCAGCTTACGTAAGCCACACAGGGAGCTGTGTTGCGCATACATGGCTCAAGCAGGATGTGCTGTGGGTTGATGCCGGTAAGCTGCTGCTGTACAAGTTCAGCAAAGTTCTTGCTGGTGACTACCCAGACGTGGTTAATATCTATGAGTCCACCGAAGCGGTCAAAGGTCTGCTGTATCATGGTGCGTCCTGTGCCCATGATGTCAAGGAACTGCTTTGGGCATTCAGGCGTTGACATTGGCCAGAAGCGGCTGCCTATGCCACCTGCCATAATTACTAAATGATTAGCCATATTATTGAGTTTTGTTATTATTATTTGTATGAGATTTATTGGCGAATGCCCTGCATGTTGAACGTGCCGAAGCCGGTACTGATCATCAGCTGGCCATTGGTCCATACTTTTGATGCCGAATGCTTTGCTGCCTGGTCAACTACAACCTGATGGATGCTGTCTTTTGGATCTTCTGGATCTTCAGGCTCCTCTGGCTGTTCTGCTTCAGGTTTTGGTGCTGATACACGGATGTTCGAGATGAAGCAGCGCTTGTTGTCGGTACTGAGGTGCAGCTGGATGTCAGCAGGTACATCATACAGCATGCATGAGAGCAGTTCGTAGTCGTCGGCCATTGCGGCAGAGTACTCCAGCGTTATTGGTTCAGAGTACTCCTCGCCGTTCAAATAGCTCACCAGGAGGCTGCCCTCTACCTGGAGCCAGCCCTTGATCATCAGCTCAACACGTAGGGAGTCACCCTCTGCATTGCCAATATTACAGGTAGTGAGGCTTCCGGGAAGGGTTGACTTACCAATGCGGAGTGCTCCACCCGCCTGATAGGCATTGCTGAATGCTACTATGCTTTCACTTCCACGGAATGGTACGCTCGAACCAGATACCTTGTTATCCGCACCGACGGTGATTGAATCAAAAGTCTCAAGGTAGAGCAGCGTGCTGTCAACCTCCTCTGGTATTACCTCCTCATATTCGTCTGTATAAGAGAAGATGATTACTTTCTGGTCACTGATTTCTGGGATGTATTCCTCGCGGATTTCACTGATAGCAGCGCCGTTGATAGGACGGTGTAATCCTTTGCCACTTGCAGAGTCCCAACCCAGCAGAGCCGGTGTAGTGGTGGCTGAAAATTCGCGGACGTTTTTTGATCCAGGGAATGGGTCTCCTGTTTTTGTTGCCTGTGACCTGATGTCATCTGCCTCCACGATATCTACACACTGGTGGTCTGAGGAGGTATTGACCGAATTGGAGTACCACTTGTTCTCTTGATAGTCAATGTGCCACGCCAGCATTCCGTGACCAGGAATATGTGCATCCCATGCTGTCTGCTGACGGTTCTCAAAGAGATAGTACTCGCCGTCACGCGGATCATCAGTATTGCTCTTTACGGGCAGGATATAAGCTTTGTTGCTTTCGCCCAGATAAATGAGTGTATCTGAGGTGCCGGCTGTAAGGATCTCTGGCTCGATCCATCCCAGTTCATAGCGCTCGTAAGTATTGACACCGGCAGGACATGAACCAGAGGTTATGCCGTTATAGCTGCCTTGATCCAGGATGTCATAATCACCGGGGGTGAAGGTTGAGTAGCTGTAATTGATGTCATAGATATCAGGCAGACCCAGTACGTGCGTAAACTCGTGGCAGAAGGTGCCCACACCATCCGGCTGGCCGTAAAGCTGCTCGCAAGAACAAGCATAGCGGTTGAGGCGCAAGCCATCATAGAAGTATGACTGACCTGTGGCGCTGCTCAACTCCCAGGCATGAGGCCAGACGGTATTGGAACCAGCTCCAGCATGTTCGCCGCCGCCAGCATAGAAGGCGAAGACAAAGTCAATCACACCATCCTGATCATTGTCATACTTATTGAAATCTACAATCGAATCAAGCTGCTGACATGCTTCGGTAAGCATCTCCCAGGCATGCGAATCATTGCCCCAGTAGTCATTCTTGCCGTAGTACTGGCGGTTATGCGAGAGGGTGATTGGACCATAGATGTCAAACTGTGGATCGAACTGTCCGAGCGAGTTCTGGATGTAGTAATCATGGGCAGATCCCTGATGGTTATAGCTGCTGTAACCTTCAGAATTGATCATGTCCTGATAGTGCTGTGCTATGGATGCACTGTCACCAGCAAAAGATACATCTGAATACTGTACGAGGACAATGAGTCCGTTAATCTGTCCCTTTGATGGGAATGAGGCGGCATGGTTCTCTCCGGGAGCAGTGATGGCTGGCATCCCCTTGCGGCCGGCTCTCAATCCTTCCATTCGCTGGCGGTTGACCTCTTCTCTTCTCTGCAGATTCTCTGCCTTGATGGTTGCCCAATGGTTCTCCTCTTCAAGGGTGGCAACATGGTAGTTGCCCTCGGCGTCCATTACGAGTAGGTCACCATTCAGGTTGGTAACCCAGTGGCACCATTCGTCACCTTGCTGTACGATGGTAATAGTCGAACCATCAGGCTGTTGGATGGTCTGCGGTTTGCGAATCGCTGGCGCTGCCAGCAGGCTTGTTGCCGCGATGACCATTCCGGCGACTATTCCGATGAGTCTTTTTGTCTGGTTGTGCATTTGTATGATTGTTTTTTTTATCTTTCGGTTGTTTGTCTTTTCTGCTCTCTTTGATGGGTCTGCCGTCACATCCGCCCAGCTCCTCTGGCACTTTGATGCGCTCCATCTGCTTCTCGATGAACTTTTCCAGATCACGGAATTTCCTGATCTCACGTCCGTCATTACAGTTTACGAAGGTCAGTGACTCTCCGTTACGGTCAGCACGGGCTGTGCGTCCAATACGATGTACGTAATCCTCTGGATCGTGTGGCATATCAAAGTTGATGACCAGCTCAATGCCGGTGATGTCAATGCCACGGCTTACGATATCGGTAGCCACAAGCACATTGACCCTGCCTGCCTTGAAGGCATTCATTGTATCTTCTCGCTCACGCTGCTCCAGGTCACTGTGCATTGAAGCCACAGAGAAACCCTTCTTACGGAGGCTCAGCACGACATCCTTCACATTGACTTTCTTCGAGACGAAGACCACTACGCGCTTGTCCGGATTCTGCAGCACCTCATCCCTCACGTATCCATCAAAGAGAGGTTGCTGGGGCGTCTGATTCTTGATATGGTCACGCATGAAGAACATCTTCAGAAACTGTATCAGCAGCGGCGTCTTCTGTGGCTCATAGCAGATACATGCCTGTTGGCGTATCTTCTCTGCAGGCTTTGAGATAGCAATCTTTACCATTGTGGGATGCCACATAATGGCTTCGGCAAGCTTCTGCGTCTTAGGCGGCATCGTGGCGCTGTAGAGAATCTTCTGGCAGTCGGCAGGCAGGCATTTTGCTATCTGCATGATGTCGTCATAGAAACCCATGTCGAGCATTCTGTCAGCCTCATCAAGCACAAAGAAAGCAACTTTTGAGAGATCTACATATCCCAGATTCAGGTGGCTTAACAGGCGTCCCGGAGTCGCAATTACAACATCGGCGCCCTGTACCAGTCCTCGTTTCTGTATGTCGAAATCCCTGCCTTCGCCACCACCGTACACAGCCACGCTCGAAGCATCTACAAAGTAGGAGAACCCCTGCATCTGCTGGTCAATCTGCTGTGCCAGCTCACGGGTGGGAGCCATGATTACGCAATTGATGGCATCGGTAGGATACCGGTAGCGGTTCAGGTTACTTAAGATTGGTAGCAGGTAGGCTGCTGTCTTGCCAGTGCCGGTCTGCGCTACGGCTATCACGTCATCGCCTGCCAGTACGGGAGGAATGGCTTGTTCCTGCACGGGAGTACAATCGCCATAGTGCATATAATCCAGCGCATCAAGCACGCTATCGTCCAAGTCAAGTTCGGTAAATTTCATGCTAATTCTTCTTTCAATGAGCCTCCCAGATGGCGCAAATGCTACCAAATAGGAGCGACAAAGATACACATTATTATCAAACTATCCAAATTTTAGACGTATGTTTATTCAAATTAGGTCGAAAACGATAAGTTATGGTACTTATACATATAATATTGAGCCCGAAATCAAGTCCAAGTAATTGTGTGCTTTCAAAAGGACACCAAAGAGTCTGACCGAAGTGGGCAAGACCGCTAAACGGACGCCAAAGGGTTTGGACAAAGGTCTTGAGATATCAGAATTGACGTTTGTGTTATCAAACATCAATTCAGAGACGTTAAAATGGATGCCAAGGATGCCGGACAAGGAATTCACAACCTTTAAATTGACGTTTGTGTTATCAAACATCAATTTAAAGACTTTTAAATGGACGCCAAGACGGTTGGACAAGCAATCAAAGACCTATGATTGTGCTTATGGTCTTGCTGCAAGAAAATTCAGCAGCAAAGACTGTTTCCTTGATTGTAAAACAGAGCACCCCGACAGTTGAACATGATGATCAACTATCGGGGTGCTCTGTTTGTGTAAATAAAGTGTCTGTCTGTAGTGATAACTTTACAGTTTGACAGTTACCTCTTCGCCACGGTAAGCTACCTCAATGCCCTTTGCTTCAGGATCGTATGCCTGAACCTTGTCGGCACTGACTGGCACTACGATGAAGGTGCGCTCTGCCAGCATGCCTGGGAAGTTGCCTTCGCGCTCGGCAATCGTTAGCTCCTTGGTAGCGTCATTGTAACGGAAAGTGATGTTGGCGTAGCGGCCAGCCTCATAGCCGTAGTTGTCATTCTCATCCTCATAGAGGGTGAACTCACCATTAGCGCCCTCATAGACGTAGAGACGGATGACGTCAGCCTGCTGCTGGGTGCTCCACTCCATAGCTGGGCCGAATGGAATGATTGAGCCTGATGGGATGAAGACAGGGACGTGCTCGTATGGAGCAGGGACAACCTTGGTTTCAGCACCAGCAGATGCCACCTTGCCAGTCCAGAAGTCATACCAGGTGCGACCGGCAGGGAAGTAAACTTCGCGCTCACGAGCCTTATAAGTATAGACAGGGTTGACCATGAAAGCAGGACCGAACATGAACTGATAACCGATGTTGAGTACGTTCTTGTCCTGACCGAAGTCCATTACCAATGGACGGAGCATGGTGTAGTCCTGGAAGTGTACCTGAGCGGTGAGCGAATAGAGATATGGCATCATGCGGTAACGGAGCTGGAGCATAGACTGCAGCACCTTGTAGGCTGGATGATTTTCAGGAGCGATGTTCCATGGCTCACGGAATGGGAACTGACCGTGGCTGCGGTACATTGGTGTGAAGACGCCCCACTCGTGCCAGCGGGCATTGAGCTCACGCCAGTCCTTAAGATCTTCGTTCTCACGGCCAGTGGCATCGAACATGCGCTGAGCAAACTCATAACGCTTCTCAACGGAGAAACCACCGATATCCTGGCTCCAGAATGGTACACCAGAGATAGAGAAGTTGAGGCCGGCAGTAATCTGGGTCTTCATATCCTCCCAGCGGGTGCCGATATCGCCTGACCAGGTAGCGGTAGAGAAACGCTGCTCACCGGCAAAGCCATTACGGGTAAGGAGGAATACGCGCTTGTTTTCAGGTGAGAAGTTGCTTTCATTGTCATAGCCCTGCTGATTCCACTTGGCAGAGTTCTGCAGAGACTGGCTGTCATCGAACTTGATTCCCTGCTTCTCAACCGCAGTCTCATAGCCGCGCTGTCCGTCATAGATAGCCTCTGCGTTGACAATAGAGTAGGCATTGAAATACTCATCAGATGAGCCCAGAGCGGTAGGACCACACAGGAGCTTACGGTACTCCATGTCGGTGCAGTCACGCACATTTGGTTCTGAAGCATCCATCCACCAGGCATCCATTCCGATAGTGCCGAGCTTCTCATAAAGCTGGCGCCAGAAGATCTGACGTGCCTCCAGATCGTAGGCATCATAGAAGGCATACTTGTAGCCGAGCCAGTCATAGATCGAGTCCTTGATAGACTGCTGATAGATGTAACCCTTCTCATCGAGCTCCTTCATATTATCAACGGTGAGATAATATTTTGGCCAGCAAGAGATCATGATCTTGGCGTTCTGTGCGTGGATGTCATCAATCATCTGCTTTGGATCAGAGAATCGGGTAGGATCGAAGGTGAAGGCACCCCATGAGTCTGGTGTCCAGTAGTTCCAGTCCATCACGATATTATCAATAGGAAGATGGCGCTCACGGAATCCGTTGAGAGCATCCACAATCTCGTCTTGGGTCTTGTAGCGCTCACGGCTCTGCCAGTAGCCGAGCAGCCACTTTGGCATCACCTGTGCCTTGCCGGTCAGGGTGCGGTAACCCTTAATGACCTCATCAGCATTCTGACCAGCGATAAAGTAATAATCCATCTGCTGGGTCATCTCGCTCCAGAAAGAGAGTTTCTCCTGCTCCTCCTTGCTGACTGGTGCCAATGCACGGAGTCCGCAGTAAGCCTCGCCTCCATCTGGGATCCACTCCAGGCGGAACTTATAGTGACGACCGGCTTCAAGGTTTACAGCAAACTTGCGGGCGTTAGGATTCCAGGCGGTGCGCCAGATGGTCTGATCGCCCTCCTTTCCTGTACCCATTACATCCTCTGTATAGACATTCTTGTCATCAATGTAGATCTTCTGGTAGCCAGAGTAATAGTGAGAGAAGCGATATTCGCCCGTCTCACGAGGAACGATCTCGCCCTCGTAGGTAACGGTGGCACGGCCGAGATTGAAAGCAGGGAGGTTCTTTGCCGACTTGAGGTTCTCATAATAGATAGAATCCTCGCGACGAACCAGAGTCTCTTGTCCGGGAGCTTCATAGGTGCCGGTCAGGGCGCCCTCCTTACCCTCCTTGTCAATCAGAGTGAAGAGCTGATGGAGCTGGCTGTAATCATTAGGATTGCCGAAGCGCATCAGCGAGTAGCTATCTACCAGGACGCCATAGTTGCGGCTTGATACGATGAAAGGAATAGAGACCTTGGTGTTGTACTGGAAAAGCTCCTCGTTCTTGCCCTTGTAGTTCCAGTCATCAGCCTGGTGCTGACCAAGGCCGTAGAAAGCTTCATCTTCAGGACTCTCAAAATCTACGCGGGTGCTCCAGCCTGTATATTTAGTTGGGTTGGCCTGCTCGGCAGGACCATCTGCATTGCGGGTCCAAACGGTCTGCTCGCACTCGTATGGAGTGAAGGTCTTGCCACCTTCAGCCTGCTCCTCAAGGAGAAGCTTGCCCTCAAGGTCAGTGAACCAGACACGACCGTTGCTCTTGAGCACGTAAGCCTTGATGGCAGAGGTGGCTACACATACGGTATCGCCTTGAGCCAGCATCTGGTAAGAGGTAGCCTCATGTTGTGGTACGATGATGAGTGAAGGCTTGTCTGCAAACTTCTGCTCGGCAGTCGCACTCACACGGATAATCTTTTCGCCCATCACCTCCAGGCGGACGAGCTTGGCATCGCCTTGCTCAACCTTGACGGTGACTTGCTGGCCACGCTGGCTCACACCATTGTCAGCACAAGAGGCTAACAGGGCGGCGCTGGCGACCATAAATAAAAGGGATTTCTTCATGATGATATTTTGATGTTAGAGTTGTTGAGGGGGATTTTTTCGATTTTTTCGATTTTTTCGAGTCATCGATTTTTCGAATTATCGATTTTTCGAATTATCGAGTAATCGAGTAATCGAATAATCGAAATATCGGGTCATCGTGGCATCGAGTCATCAAAAATCTCGATGTATCTTGACGCCTTATTTGCCCAAATCCTTCTTGAGGTATTCGATGACTTGCTCGGCAAAAGCCTTCATGCCTTTTTGGCTTGGGTGTCCGTCCTGCTTGTCTATGTCATGCAGCTCAATGAGAGGCAGACCATAGTGGCGGCAGATGACGCGCATTGACTCGGCATGCTCGGGCTTCAGATCTGTGTTGAGAATGAAGTAGGTACGTGCCATTGGGTAGTTCTGCTTGATGGTGCTGCAGAGGCGAGCCATGGCTGGACGGAAATACCACATGTCATTCTCGTCCCAGTTGGCATACTTATATTCTCCTACGCGCTCACCGGTCCATGAGTCGTTAGTGATGCAGCAGGAGAGGATGATGTCCGGTTCACCCAAATTAGATACGCGGGTGTTGAACGAGCGTGGCTGGTAGTTTTCATTCTGATAGCCGTAGTAGCCTACGGTAGAACCGCTGTAGGAGTTGTTCATCTCCAGTTGCCAGCCCATCTGATCGATGACCTGCCACCACCAGGTTTGCTCAACTTTGCTGACATCATTGTTAGGGTCACGGAATCGGCTTCCTTCTGGTCCGTACCAAGGTTCGTTGGTAGCAGGAGTGAGGTAGCCCTCAAAGGTGGAATACGAGTCGCCGAAGATGGTGACTTTTAAGGGCTGCTGAGCGTTGAGGCTAAAAGCGCAGAGGGTCAGCATGGTCAAAATGAGACTTTTTTTCATATCGTAGAGAGTTTTGATTTTTGTAAGTTAGTTTGTTTTAGGGGGCTGCTCTGAAAGAACTTGAGGTTTTGAACTTTGTATCGTGAATACTTCGGGTAGAGCTTACTCAACAGGCAGTATGATGTTCCTGATTGGTGCAGCTTTGGCGTCTAATCCGGTGACAAGTTCCCCGCGCAGGTTCTTGATAGAAAGGCTGGAAACCTCGCCGTCAGCCCAGGTCATTGACAACTCGTAGCCGCCACGCAGACGCACACCACGGATAGAACCACCTTTGGACCATGCTTTAGGCAGGGCAGGCAAGAGAGTGACTTGTCCTTCATCCGTGCTCTGTACCAGCATCTCGACAAAGCCTGCGGTGCCACCGAAGTTTCCGTCTATCTGGAAAGGCGGATGGGCATCGAAGAGGTTCGGATAGGTTCCGCCTCCCCAGCGCTTATCCTCGCCCTTATATTCCTGAGGAGAGACGTAGTTGAGCAGCTTACGAAGGATGTGGTAAGCAGCTTCGCCATTATGCAGACGGGCAAAGAGATTCACACGCCAGCCGGTACTCCAGCCAGTAGTCTTGTCACCCTTGATCTCAAGCGAACGCGCACAAGCCTGCATAAGGTCAGGCGTATCAAAGGCATTGATGTGATGACCTGGATAGAGACCGAACAGATGCGACTGATGACGGTGCTGAGGATCAGCATCCTCCCAGTCATAATACCATTCCTGCAGATTACCTTTCTTACCAATCTTATAAGGTTCGAGCTGACAGATTATCTCCAGCAGAGAGTCAGCAAACAGACGCTCATTAGCCATCAGCATGGATTCCTGACTCAATGCGAGTGCCGCCTTACGAGTATCTATCAGCAATTCGCGAATCATGGCTACGTCGGCAGTTCCGCCGAAGAGTGTAGTAGCATCTACCCCCTTGTCTGTGATAAAATGGTTTTCAGGAGAAGTGGATGGAGAAGTCATCAGCTGTCCGTTTTTCTCGACGAGCCACTGCTGGAAGAACCGGACAGCCCCTTTCATTACGGGATAGTATTCGCGCAGGAAGTCTTTGTCCTGGGTAAATGAATAGTGTTCCCACAGGTGTGTGCAAACCCAGGCACCTCCGATAGGCCAACATGCCCATTCCGGACTCTCCTTCTGGTAGCCCACAGGATTGGTCATGTTCCAGATGTCGCTATTATGGTTAAGGCACCAAGGAGTCTCCTCCAATCCTCGTGGAGAGGCAGCGACTGTGCTTGACGAATTTGGCACTTGTCCGTAATAATTCCTTGCCGTGATAGCACCGCTCTTCGGCATATTTTTGACCCATGAAAGGAATGGCTGGTGCATCTCTGGGAGGCCCGTGACCTCTGCCGGCCAGTAATTCTCCTCCACGTTAATATTGACGGTATAGTTGCCACTCCAGGGAGGGGTAAGAGTTTCGTTCCAGAGTCCCTGCAGGTTGGCTGGTACACCTGGCGTGCGGCTGCAGGAGATGAGCAGGTAACGGCCGAACTGGAAGTACAGTTCCTCCAGATCTGGATTGGTCAGCGTACTGTCACCCTGTTCGTATTGCTCGCTGTAGGCGCGAAGCTGCGCATCTGTATTCATAAGGCGGATGCTGTCAGGGGTAGTTCCCAGATTGAGCTGCATGCGGTCAAAGTAATGACCGAAGTCGGCCTTATGTCGTGATCGAAGTTCGTCGTAACTTAAAAGGGCTGCATGGTCTAGGCGGTTGCTTACTGCCTGACGGTAATCGCGTCCGGCACGCACGGGATCATTATACGGACCATTGTAGCTGGTGACGTTGGTCAGGATGATAGTTGCCTCCTGACAATCTTCAATGAGTAAAGTATTGTCATCACTTTCCTTTACACAACCTGCGGGAGCCTGCACACGCAGCTCGGTGCGGAAGTGAATGCCTCGGTTCTCGTCATAATGGAACCACTCGTCTTTGCCCGCTTCAGGCTTGGTGCTGTAGGCAGCATATCCCTCACACCAGAGGGCATTGCTCTGGCTTTGCAGCTTATGTGGCTGCAAGGAGGTGAGACCCACACGATAGCAGAGGTCTGACTTGCCATCAGCTTTGATCCGCAGCACAATCACATTGTCGGCAGCCGAGGCAAAGCATTCACGCGTCAATGTGTAGTCAGGCATCTGGTAGGACACTTGACAAAGCGCGTCGTTCAGGTTGAGGGAGCGATTATAAGCGGAACACTTGTCAGCCGAGGCCTTAAGATCCGTGAGCAGCAGGGTGCCCAGCGGCTGGTAGATTTCGGAGTTGTGACCTTGCAGCAGCTTGTTGGCTTCGTTGGCAGCAGCATAGTCTTCACGGTCGAGCAGCTGGCGTACACGGTCAAGGTGCTTCCAGGCATCGGGCGTCCAGGGTGTGAGATCCGGTTCGCCCGTCCAAAGCGTGATGTCATTGAGGGGAATCTTTTCTTCAGCGATACCTCCATAGATCAAGGCTCCCAGCTGACCATTGCCAAGAGGGAGCGCCTCCTCAAAATATTGGGCAGGGGTATCATAGTGCATGCAGTATTGCTCAATGACGTCAGCCTCCTGCCGGTTATTGCAGGAGAGCATCAGCAGGGGCAGTAATGCAAGTGTCGTGCTTTTTTTCATTAGGGATAAGATGTGTTGTCGTGGATGAAAGACGGTGCAAAGTTACAAAATTTCAATGAATGTGCAAAAAAACTATAGATGCAAAATGCGGTTTCTATCAGTCAAAACAAACAAAAAGTTAAAATTTGCATAGTTTTATACATTTTTAAATACGTGCACATGCAAAAATCGGGATTTTTTCGTTATATTTGCACCCAAATCAAGAAAGAAGAATCATAAACAATAAATAAAATATTAAATTCCTATGAAAACTATTGAGCGTCTTGTAGCAGAGAAGTTGATGGCCATCAAGGCCGTGAAGTTGCAGCCAAATAATCCATTCACCTGGGCATCAGGCTGGCATTCTCCTATCTATTGCGATAACCGCAAGACCCTTGCCTTCCCAGATATTCGTACCATCATCAAGACCGGTCTGGTCAACACCATTCAGCGTCAGTATGGCTCAAAGGTAGATGCCATTGCTGGTGTAGCTACCGGAGCCATTGCACAGGGTGCTCTTGTGGCCGATGCTCTCGGCGTACCATTTGTCTATGTTCGTTCGGCACCAAAGGATCACGGTATGGGCAATCTCATCGAGGGTCAGATTGAGGAGGGCTGGAACGTTGTTGTAGTAGAGGATCTCATTTCTACCGGTATGTCTTCACTCAAGGCAGTTGCAGCACTACGTCAGGCTAATGTCAACGTGCTCGGTATGGTGGCTATCTTCACCTATCAGTTCCCACAGGCTGCTCAAGCATTTGAAGAGGCAGGTGTAGAGCTTATCACCCTCTCTAACTATACAGAACTCGTTGCGGAGGCAGCTGAACTCAACTACATCAAGGCAGAGGATATTGAGGTGCTCAAGCAGTGGCGTGCTAACCCAAGCGAGTGGGGAAAGTAACTAACTACATTAACAATCTATGAGTAAGTATCAGAGCGAAGTAAAGATAATTCCTGCCTCACAGTATCAGGTATGGAACCGCATCAGTGACTTGAGTGCCTATCAGTTGCTAAAGGATCAAATGCCCGTTGAGCAGAAGGCGCAAATCAAGGAAAAGATTGCTTCGGAGGCTGGCGGAAAGATCCAGATCAGCGATTTGCAGTTTACCCAGGATACCGCATCATTCAAAGTGAGCGGTATGGATGTGGTGCTCCGCATTGCAGAGCGTGAGGATATGATGAAGTGTGTCAAGTATGTGGCAGATCAGTCACCTATTGACGCCACTCTCTGGATCCAGCTCTTGCCTAAAGCTCCTTATGAAACCAAGTGCCGAGTTACCATTGAGGTGGATATTCCTTTCTTCCTCAAGCCAATGGTGGGCAAGAAACTTGACGGCGCAGCTGACCAGCTGGCTGATATGCTGACAAAGATTCCGTATTGAAGTAGTTATGAAACTTTGGGAAAAATCCGTTCAGGTCGATAAGGATATTGAACGTTACACAATAGGTCGTGACCGAGAGATGGACCTTTACCTGGCACCTTTTGACGTGCTTGGATCAATGGCTCATATCACCATGCTTGAGAGCATTGGGCTGCTTCAGAAGGAGGAGCTCGCCGTGCTGCTTAAGGAGATGAAGAGCATCTATCAGGATGCCTGTGATGGAAACTTTGAGATAGAGGAGGGTATTGAGGATGTCCACTCGCAGGTAGAGCTTCTGCTTACCCGCCGACTGGGAGATATCGGTAAGAAGATTCACTCTGGGCGTTCACGCAACGATCAGGTGCTCATTGACCTCAAACTCTATATGCGTCATGAGATCAAGGAGATTGTGGCAGAGACAGAGAAACTCTTCACCATGCTGCAGTGTCAGAGCGAGCAGTACAAGCACGTGCTGATGCCGGGTTATACACATTTGCAGGTGGCTATGCCAAGCAGTTTCGGCCTCTGGTTTGGCGCCTATGCGGAGAGCCTGGTGGACGATCTTCAGGTGCTGCAGGCTGCCTATAAGGTGGTGAACCGTAATCCGCTGGGTTCGGCTGCCGGCTATGGCTCATCCTTCCCGCTCAACCGACAGATGACCACTGACCTGCTGGGCTTTGACAGCATGGCTTATAATGTGGTGTATGCCCAGATGGGACGTGGTAAGACGGAGCGCGTGGTGGCACAGGCTCTGGGTGGTATTGCTGCTACTTTGGCAAAACTCGCCTTCGATGCCTGCATGTTCTCAAGCCAGAATTTCGGCTTTATCAAGCTGCATGATGCCTTTACTACAGGTTCGAGCATCATGCCACATAAGAAGAATCCAGACGTCTTTGAACTCACTCGTGCCAAGTGCAATAAGCTGCAGGCAGTGCCGGAACAGGTGATGATGATATGCAATAATCTGCCGAGCGGCTACTTCCGTGACCTGCAGATAATCAAAGAAGTGTTCCTGCCTACCTTTGATGAACTGAAAGACATCCTGCGTATGGTGACCCTTATGATGGAGCATATCACCGTAAATGAACACATCCTGGATGATTCTCGCTATGATTTGATGTTCTCCGTTGAAGAGGTGAACCGTCTGGCTACTGAAGGAATGCCTTTCCGTGACGCTTACAAGAAAGTGGGACTTGACATTGAGGCTGGTAAATTTACCCCTGTCAAGGAGGTGAACCATACGCATGAAGGTTCAGTGGGTAATCTCTGCACCGTTCAGATCAAGTCATTGATGGAAGAGGTGCTTCAGGGGTTCCATTTTGAACGAGTGGATGAAGCTATTGAGCGTCTGGTGAAATGATGAATGCTGTCAGACCTGGGTTGCATTGCATTTGCAAAAGCATGACTGGTGTGTTTTGCATTTTGCTGGCAGTGGGATGCTCGGAGGATTTGACCGAGAGTCCCATTCCTGCCCGTAAGGTTTCGTACAGTTGTAATATCACCACCATCAATGCCGCTATGGGGCAGGCAGATGTGCCTAATCTGGATGCCCAGCCAGGGTATGTGCTGATCAACGATTATCGGAATATGAGTGAGATAATCGGAGTGGCAGGTCTGCTGCTTTACCATAGCGCTTTTGAAGATGCTTTCTATGCTTATGATCTGGCTTGTCCCTACTGCTGGAAGCATCAGCAAAAGGCCGTACAACTGGGAATGAAGGATGCATTTACTGCTCAATGCACCAAATGTGAGTCAGAATTTGGCGCTGTGCAGTATGGGTCGCCAGCTCCTACAGCAGGTCCTGCCAATGAAGAGAACTTGATGCTTCGTCCGTATCAGGCGCGCCTTTCGGGATATAATACCCTGGTGGTAACAAACTGATTTGAGATTAGTAATTAATGAAGAAAGACACCTTTCGCCCGTCGTTGTTTCGCAATAGCTTTATTGTGATCATCGCCCTGTTTGCCGTACTCAAGCTGTTATGTGCCTGTCATGATGACGATGTCTTGACGGATGGCGCTGCCCAGCCTTGGTACGAACTCAATCAGGGTGGCAGCCAACATCTGGGTGTACTCTTCCCAGGCAGAACTACTTCGACCCAGAAACTGCTGCTCTACAATAGAAATGATGGCGCGCTTGAGTTGGAATCTATAGTATTGCGAGGGGGAGAGGAGAGTCTCTTCCGCATCAACGTAGATGGAATGGCGGGAACTTCCTTCACTAATTCTGACTACCTGCATATCGCAAAGGGTGATTCACTTCATGTATTGCTTGAAGCCAGTTTCTTCGGACAACAGGAGCAACGTGAGCAGGAATATGAGGATTATATTGATATCCGATGCAATGGGCGCACCTCAAGTATCCGGCTGGCGGTGACGGTCAAGAATGTAGAGGAACTGCATGGCGATACTATCAGACATGATACACTCTGGGCTTCTGGTAGTATGGATAAACTGGTGTATGGCACTCTGGTAATTCCCGAAGGGGTGACGTTGACGGTGGAGGAGGGGATGACTCTCTTCATGCATGACAAGGCAGGCATCAAAGTGCAGGGTTCCCTGCAGTTGCTCGGTTCGCTCGAAAAACCTGTGCGTCTGATTGGCGACCGAACAGATTCAATATTCAGTAATCTGGCTTATGTAGATATGTCTGCACAATGGGCAGGCATCTGGATTTCTCCTTCGAGTATGGATAATATCTTTGATCATGCAGAGATTAAAGGTATGACATGGGGAATCTCTTTAAGTCAAGACAGCTTGAGCGAACAGCAGGCCTCGACAATGTCACCACAGCTCACTATCCGCAATTCTCTGATTAAGAACTGTGACATGACCCTGATCAGTGCTTGTGCGACGACCATGGTGATTGAGAATTCGTTGCTCATGAACAGTGGTAGCGATCTGGTGTCACTCTATGGCGGCGCTTACGAACTGACTCACTGCACGCTGGCAAACTATCAGTTCTGGACAGCCTCCCGTCCTTATGACTTGAGGATTGCAAACTATACATTTGAACCAGATTCAACCGAAGAGAGTCTTGCTGTGCCTGTTCACACTCCGCTCTATCGGTGTGACATCACCAACACACTGATCTATGGCAATGGTCAAAATCCGAATGTGGCACTTGACTACGTAGGTGATTTTGGCTCGATAGTTCCGCATGACAGCATCTTCCACTACCATTTCGACCATTGCCTGCTCAATGCCAACGGCGAGGATGATGACGACTTTGTCAGCACTATCTGGGGTGAGGATCCTCTTTATCGCCTTGTGGATATGCCTAATTATATCTGCGATCCGCATCTTCTGCCTGAATCGCCAGCCATAGGTAAGGGCAATCCGAACACTTTGCAGCATCTGCCTTTCGATAAGGATGGCCGCGCTCGTCAGACCCCTCCAGCCATTGGATGCTTTGAGGGGGATTAGGCTCCCCCATCTGATTCGAGTCACAAAAGTCAGTCACAAAATACGTATTGTGCGCATTACGTTGTGAAAAAAACACTCGACCTGTATGGTTGAACACAGATTTAACGGATCAAACAGATAAAACGGATTAATATTTACATAAACGGATATCTGTGATACATAAAAAATCTGTCAAATCCGTTAAATCTGCGTCATCTGCGTTCTATTCGTAACAATAGTCATTTAACCGTACAACTCGAAAACACTTCGAGTATTGCGCATTATAAGTCAGAACATTTACATATAATAATTATCACTATGCTCAAACCCACATTCCCTACATCTACATATCAGGAGCGCCGTGCGCGCATCCAGCAACTGATGGGAGGCGGACTCCTGCTCTTCCTGGGCAATGGTATTGCCTCATTCAACTATCCAGACAACAACTATCTGTTCCGTCAGGATTCAACCTTCCTCTATCTCTTTGGTCTTGACTATGAGGGATTGGCTGCAGTAATTGATATTGACAATGACCGTACAATCGTCTTCGGAGATGAACTCACTATTGATGATATCATCTGGACGGGCGTTCAGCCTACTTTGGTAGAGAAGGCAGCTGCTGTGGGAGTCACCGAGACCCGTCCGCTGTCTGAACTTGCCAACTATGTGTCACAGGCACTTCAGAAACAGCAACCTGTACATTTTATCCCTCCTTACCGTGGTCATACCATCTTATGGCTTCAAGAGTTGCTTGGAGTCAAGGTGAGCGATCAGCCAGCAGACGCTTTTGTGAAGGGAATGCCTGTGGCTACGCCATCGCTTGAACTCTGCTATAATCTGGCAGATATGCGTAATCATAAATCATCAGAGGAGGTCGAAGAGATTCGCCGTGCTATCAACATTACCGTTGACATGCATGAGACAGCGATCCGCATGGTACAGCCAGGTGTGACAGAGAAACAGGTAGCAGCTGCCATCAATGAGGTGGCAGAGCGTGAAGGTTACTATCTCTCGTTCCCTACCATTGCTACCAATCATGGTGAGACACTACATAACCATGGCTACATTCATACCCTGCAGGAGGGCGACATGCTGTTGCTCGATGCTGGTGCCGAGACGGAGATGCACTATGCTGGTGACTGTACTACCACCATGCCAGTGGGCAAAGATCTGACAGACCGTCAGAAGGCAGTTCATTCGATCCTCATTGATACCTACCAGAAGGCATCACTTATGATTCGTCCAGGCATCACTTATCGTGAATGCCATGTTAAGGCTTGGGCAAATATTGCTGAAGGACTGAAGACGTTAGGCCTGATGAGGGGCGATGCCATGGAGGCTGCCGAGGCAGGAGCAGTAGCTATGTTTATGCCACATGGTTTAGGACACATGATGGGCATGGATGTGCATGACATGGAGAACTATGGTGAGGTGCATGTAGGTTACCCTCGCGGACAGCAGAAAGATGCCCGATTCGGCTTCCGCTCCCTGCGTTTGGGTCGTATGCTCGAACCGGGCTTTGTCTTCACTGTCGAACCAGGTATTTATTTCGTGCCAGATCTGATTGACCAGTGGCAGGCTCAAGGTAAGTTCACGGAGTTTATTAACTATCAGGAGTTGCAGCACTGGAAGACCTTCGGCGGTATGCGTAATGAGGAGGATTATCTCATTACTCCTGATGGCGCAACTCTCATCGGACGTCATAAGCCAGGCAGCCTTGAGGAACTTCTGGCTTGCCGCAACAGTTAAAGGAAATGTTTTGTTTCCTTGCCGACGATGGCAGATAGCAGGTTGTTGGCGGCGCTTGAGGCACCGATTCGATAGAGGTCTTTAGTGAGCCACTCTTCGCCGAGTACAGCTTTGACGATGCTATAATATTTCACAGCATCTTCAGGTGTCTTGACGCCGCCAGCTACCTTGAAACCTACCTTGTTTCCTGTTAGCTCGTAATATTGTTTAATCATCTTGCACATCACCAGAGCGGCTTCAGGAGTGGCTGCCACACTGATCTTGCCTGTTGAGGTCTTGATGAAATCCGCACCCGCATACATTGCCAGTATTGAAGCTCGAGCGATAGTTGAAGCCTGCTTGAGAGCGCCAGTTTCCAGGATAACCTTAAAGATCTTATCACGGCATGCGGCTTTGCACTCTCCGATAGTATCACACATCTCCTCGTATTGACCAGCCAGCATCTGTCCCACGTTGATTACAATATCCACCTCGTCAGCACCTGCGGCTACGGCGAGTGAACATTCTGCAATCTTGATTTCGTCAAAGGTCTGGCTTGAAGGGAATCCAGCTGCCACTACAGTAGTGTCCACCTCTGATACGTCCAGATTGGTGCTAACTACTTCAGCAAAATTAGGGTATACGCAGATAGATGCCACGTTGTCCAAATCAGGATATTTCTCTTCAAAATCGTTAACACGTTGGGTGAACTCCGTGATCCGTTCCTCATTGTCAGTAGGGTTGAGAGAGGTCAGGTCGATGCAGCCAAGGCTGAACTTCAGCACCTCTGTGGTATTGTTAGCCTCAAAGTTGTCAGCAATGATTTGCTTCACCTCTTCGGCGATCTCCTCGTCATTCAGATTGACGTCATATTTGTTTAGGGTATCAAGGTACTTGTCCATTGATATTATATAATGTATAAAGTAAATGTTATAGTTGTTGCCAGAGTGGGAGGGAGGCTTACTCACGGCGTTTACTATCTATGCAGATAGTCACAGGACCGTCATTCAGGAGCTCGCATTTCATGTCTGCCCCAAACTCGCCTGTTCCCACCTTTTTGCCCAACCCCTCTTCTATGAGGGTAATGAATCTCTCGTAAAGCGGTACGGCTATTTCGTGTCCGGCAGCACGGATATAGCTAGGGCGGTTACCCTTGGCAGTAAGGGCATGAAGCGTGAACTGGCTCACGATAAGAATTTCGCCCTCAACGTCTGTCACGGATCGGTTCATTATGTGATTCTCATCGTCAAAGATGCGAAGTCCCAACACCTTGCGAGTCATCCACTGCACATCCTCTTCGGTGTCAGCCGCCTCAAATCCAACCAGGATGAAAAGCCCCAGCCCGATCTTGCTTTTTACAGCACCGTTAATGGTGACACTGGCATGTGCGGCACGTTGTATTACGGTTCGCATATTCTTACATAGAAGCCAGCAGCTCCTTTACGATGGTCGAAATCAGCTTGCCGTCAGCCTGTCCTGCCAGGGCAGCATTAGCAGGCTTCATAACCTTGCCCATATCTTTAGGTCCGGCAGCTCCTACTTCGGCAATTACCTGCTTAATGCGGGCACGCACCTCCTCTTCGGTCAGAGCTTTAGGAAGGTATTCCTCAAGAACCTTTACTTGAGCCAGCTCTTCGTCCGCCAGATCCTGACGTCCGCCAGCTATAAACTGATCGGCGGCATCCTTGCCTTTCTTTACCATCTTGGCAATAATCTTGAGAGCCTCACCATCACTCAGTTCGCCATTGGCGCCAGCAGCGGTTACAGCCTCAATGAATTCTTTCTTAACATTGCGTAAAGTATCACGACGTACGGCATCACGGGCAAGCATAGCCTTCTTGATGTCTTCACTGATCTGATCAAATAACATAAGAATCGGTTTTTAGTAGATTAAATGATATGTGCAAAGATACAAATGATGCGTGAAAAAAACAAATTTTGCAACCCAAATTATGCAAAAACATTGTTTTTTTGCACATTCGTAT
Source organism: Bacteroidales bacterium (assembly GCA_045617885.1). GTDB lineage: Bacteria > Bacteroidota > Bacteroidia > Bacteroidales > UBA3663 > Liminaster. The sequence goes on from JAZLJN010000031.1 coordinate 87,658, forward strand.
ATTTTTTTTGGTTCAAAACGTAAATTTTGATATGGAAAATTTGGTATAACGCGAAAAAAAGCCTATCTTTGCACCCGCAAAACGAGAGAAATTGAGTTTAGCAACAGCGAGGCAAGTATTGCCGAGCAAAATGGTGCCTGTAGTTCAGTTGGTTAGAGCGTCAGATTGTGGTTCTGAATGTCGTGGGTTCGAGCCCCACCAGGCACCCAACTTTTTCCTTACCTTGGCGCTTTCATCTAGCGGTTAGGATACCGGCCTCTCACGCCGGGTACACGGGTTCGAGTCCCGTAGGCGCTACCAACAACAAGTCCCAAGTTGCACAAATTCAGCAACTTGGGATTTCTCTTTTTGTCTATGCTGCGAGATTTGCTCCCCTAAATGTGGTTTTCGAGTATAAACAGCCAATTTATGGCTTATATTTAGCCTCAAAAGAACGAAATTAGAACGGAAAAATTCTTTCAAAAAAATTATCAAATTCCCTCTTTTGTCATTTATGCATTACAGTTTTTAATAAACAGCATTAATGACACAGGGCAACCGCATCTAAATGCCACCCTTACCTTCCGAGCTATCGTTAATAATTGTAAACAGCCATCCTAGCTCCCAGCAAATGCAAGTTGTGCATTTCTCGAAACCCTTTGTTTCTACCATCCACAAACTTCCCATCAG
>JAZLJN010000032.1:0-19716 GCA_045617885.1 Bacteroidales bacterium
AAAAGGATTACTTGTTGCGTGAAGCACGAGTAGCCTTAACACCAGCAACGATTACGCTCTTTGCATTGAGGATCTCAAGATTCTCATAAGAGAGAGCAGCAACGTTCATGGTCTTGCCAAGCTCGATAGGGGTAACATCAACAACGAGACGCTCAGGAATGTTGGTGTAGATACCCTTAACGTTGAGGCTACGAACCTGCTTAACCAGCTTACCACCAGCCTTAACACCCTCAGCGAAGCCCTCGAGCTTAACTGGGATAGCAACGGTGATTGGCTCCTCAGGATTGAACTTGAGGAAGTCGAGGTGAAGAATCTCCTCGTTAACTGGACCGAACTGAGCCTCCTTCAAGATAGCCTTGCACTCAGCACCATCGATGTTGAGATTTACAGCATAAACCTGTGAGGTGTAAATAAGGTTGCGGATGTCAGCAGCCTTAACAGTGAAAGAAAGTGCGCCCTCCTTGCAAACGAGGTTACATGGGATGAGACCCTGAGCACGAAGCTGCTTAGCAGCCTTCTTGCCAGCTTCGGCACGCTTGGTGCCACAGAGTGAATACTCCTGCATAGTTTTGTTTTTTTAAGAAATTAATAATGTGTTACTCTAATTGCTTTTGGCAATCTACCATCGCACAGCCCTTGACTCTCACCAAAAATAAGAGGCGGAAGCATCGCTTTATTTGGAGTCTTACTCCCAGCTTTAACTTCAGGCTTTTAGATGTTAATTTCAAAAAGCGGGTGCAAATTTAGTGATTTTTATGCAATATACCAAATTTTTGTATCCTTTTTTGGCGCTTTTTGCTCTTTTTTTGCAAAAAATGTAAATTTTTGATGTCAAAAATGTGCAACATATAGAATATTTTATTAACTTTGCCGCGATTTTATATTTATTTATATAGGTAACAAGTTGTCATTCATTAACTATTATCGGTTATGAGCGGGCTATCTGTTTTAGACATTAGTTTATGCAAAATATGCATATTTGAGCACAAACTCCTGATCTTTGGCATATTTTCTGCCAATTGTAAAAAACAGTCCATACACCGCTAAAAAAAATAATGGTTATAGTTTGAATATTCTAACTAAAGAAACTAAATATTATGGCAGAACAGATTGATTGGAGCAAGCTCGGATTTGGTTATAGTAAGGCTCCATTTAATGTGCGTTGCACCTATAAGGATGGTGCATGGGGTGAATTACGTGTATCAGAAAGTGAGGAAGTAACTATGCATATGGCGGCTACTGTGCTTCATTATGGCCAGGCCGGATTTGAGGGACTTAAGGCTTTCCGCGGCAAGGATGGTAAGATCCGTGTATTCCGTATTGACGAGAATGCAAAGCGCATGCAGAATACCTGTAAGACAATCCTCATGCAGCCACTTCCAGATGGCCTTTTTGAGGAGGCTGTCAAGAAAGTCGTGAAGCTGAATGCTGACCTCGTCCCACCATACGAGACAGGTTGCTCAATGTATATTCGTCCTGTACTCTTTGGAACAGGTCCTCAAGTAGGTGTTTCGCCTGCTGATCAGTATGAGTTTATTGTATTTGTAATGCCTGTAGGTCCTTACTTCAAGGATGGATTCAAGGCTACACCATGCTGTATAATGAGAGGTTTTGACCGTGCGGCGCCACTTGGTACAGGTCGCGTAAAGGTAGGTGGTAACTATGCTGCATCTTTGGCATCAGGTGTATTAGCACATGAGAAGGGTTACAGTGCAGTAATCTATCTTGATGCTCGCAGTAAGAAGTTCATCGATGAGTGTGGTCCTGCCAACTTCTTCGGATTCAAGGGCAATTCTTATGTGACTCCTCAGTCAGAATCTATTCTTCCTTCTATCACCAATATGTCCATCCAGCAGGTTTGCCGTGATCTGGGTTATAAGGTAGAGGTTCGTCCAATGCCTGTTGAGGAGCTTGATTATCTTGATGAGGCAGCAATGTGCGGTACCGCCGCTGTTATTGCGCCAATCTATAAGATAGATGACCTGGATGAGAATAAGACCTACAATATTCTCGCTGATAGCAAGCCAGGTCCAATCTGCACACAGCTCTATAATCACCTGCGTGCTATCCAGTATGGTGATATTGAGGATGTACACGGATGGGTGACTGTCATTGAATAAATGATTTAATTAATCATCGATTCCTCGATAGCTCAAATCATCGAATTCTCGATAGTTCGAATTCTCGATTCTTCGATTCTTTGATCTTTCGATCTTTCGATCTTTCGATTCTTCGAAATTTCGATATCTCGATTCTTCGAAAAAATCGAAAAAAACAAATCAGCAATTAATCGAATCCCCAATAACAGCTTATTGACAATTGATTAACTACGATCTTTCTAAAATCAAGGCGCTGGTCTTTGACGTTGATGGAGTATTGTCTATGAATACAATTCCCATGGACGCCGAAGGTCAGCCCTTGCGTACTTTAAATATAAAGGACGGCTATTCCATACAGCTTGCAGTAAAGATGGGACTTCAGCTCGGAATCATCACTGGAGGCAAGGGAGAGCAAGTCCGTAAGCGCTATGAGTATCTTCATGTGCAGCATATCTATATTGCGTCATCAGTTAAGATTCATGACCTTCATAACTTGATGCAAAAGGCAGGCGTAACTTATGACGAAGTGCTTTATATGGGGGATGATATTCCGGATTATGAAGTGATGCAGGTTGTGGGTCTGCCTGTCTGCCCAGCGGATGCTGCTCCAGAGATTAAGGCAATCAGTAAATATGTGAGCCCTTTTGACGGAGGATGCGGTGCTGCGCGCGACGTCATTGAGCAAGTTTTGAAGGCTCAAGGTAAGTGGATGTCAAACGCCAAGGCATTCGGATGGTAATTAACTCTGAAAGTATCATGGATACTGAAGCAAATATTCAAAGCAATTGCGGTAAAGTGAGCATGCTGCTCCTTGCCTCAAACAGTCCTCGCCGCCGAGAATTGCTGGCAGGTTTGGACATCCCTATGAAAGTGGTTAAGCTGAAAGAGATAGATGAGACTCATCCATCCTGTCTGCAAGGTGCTGATATCCCCCTACACATTGCCAAACTGAAGATGAGCGCTTACGATCTTGCATTGCAGCCGGGTGAAGTACTTGTGACTTCAGATACTATCGTTTGGTGCGATGGAGAAGAAATGGGTAAGCCTAAAGACGAGGCTGATGCTTTCAGAATGCTGCGAGCTTTGAGCGGAAAGACGCATCAGGTTTTTACTGCCGTATGCCTGCGTAGCGCAATAGATGAAATTGAGTTTGTCTGCGGTACGGATGTGACTTTCGCTGACCTGACTGATGAACAGATTATGTATTACATCAGAACCTATCGCCCATTCGATAAGGCAGGTGCATACGGCATACAGGAATGGATTGGCTATGTGGGTGTCACTTCACTCAAGGGCTCTTACTTCAATGTCATGGGTCTTCCTGTGCAGAAACTTTACACCAAGCTTCTGGAACTGAAAGTAGAATAACACCGAAACAGTGTAAATTGAAAATACAGTAAAAATCAGCACCAAATACAATCAGAAATCAGAACAGACTATATGCTTTGCAACCCTTGATAGCGGAGTTATAGATTCCGCAAGCCAAAAGTACCTTTATATGTTTCGGAAGCTCCGAAGCTTGAACACCTTTATAAAATATTAAAACCTCCAACAAAAGAAATCAAAATAAACCAAAACCTTTGACTACAAAATTGATTTTCTTTGGGGCTTCTCGCGAAGTCTTGTCAAGATTCTTTATGCTTTGAGGATCCTTTGTTGGAGAATAATAAGAGTACTTTGGGGATGCGTTTAGTATAAAAATAAGAAACCATTTAAAATAGTAATGAAAAAGATATTACCTTTTCTGGCACTATCCCTTATAGCTGCCTCTTGTTCAAACGACAAACCCTATAGCATCAACGGTACCATCCAGATGCCAGATTCTCTGCAGATGGGAGATACTGTGATAGCAACCCCTTCATTTGAGGGCTGGAAAGTCTATATGCTCGATTTGGACGGTGCTCCTCTTGATTCTGTCGAGATTGAAGACAACCAGTTTACCTTCCTTGGAAAGGTGGATAAGAAGAATCCTTACTTTGTCTATCTTGCCAATGACATTTGCGTGGGTATGATTGCGGTTGAGCCAGGAGACATTCAGGTTACCATTGATGAAACCTCTCTTCTTGCCTGCAATACGCCAACCAATGATCTAATGACAGATTTGGATCTTTCTATCCAGAATCTGCAGGAAGAGGTATATGAATATCTCGCAGCTTTGACTGAACAGAACGGTGGCGAACAACTGCCTGATAGTGTCATGATGCCTATCTATATGGAGTTCATGGATAGGACAACACAGATGCTTGATTCCTTCTATGTCTCTAACCAGGGAACTCTGGGTGCTCAATATGTAATCAGCTACATGACCTCACAGGTGCAGACGTCAGAAGAACTGTTGGATTTCCTCGAGGATTATCCGGAAGAGATCCGTAACAGCCAGCTCATCAAGAGCCGCCTGGATTATATGCGCCAGGTAGAGGCTTATTACAAGATGATGATGGATGATGCAGAGGATCCTGATTCCACCCAGCTCCTGTTTGCACCTACAGAATAATCTTCGGTTCACGTGGAAGTAGAGAAAATCATACTTGGCATTGACCCTGGTACGAATGTGATGGGCTATGCTTTGCTGAAAGTAGAGCAGAAGAAACCTTCGCTGATTGTGATGGGCGTGCTGACTTTGGCAAAGCTGGAGAGTCATTATCTCCGACTCAAGCGTATTCATGAGCGTGTGCTCCAGCTGATCAATGAGTACCATCCTGATGAACTTGCCATTGAGTCTCCGTTTGTAGGCATAAATCCGAACTCTATGATCAAACTCTGTAGGGCACAAGGAGTGGTAATGGCTGCAGCAGTAGAGCGTGATTTGCCTGTATTTGAATATCCACCTGCCAAGGTGAAGATTTCTATAGTAGGCAACGGAAATGCGGCCAAGGAGCAGGTGGCTGAAATGGTGAAAAGACAGCTTCATCTTCCTGATGATTTGTTCGCAGGACAGAAACTTGATGCTTCTGATGCCTTGGCGATTGCCTTGACTCATCATTATATCACCTCCCGTCCAACAGGAGCTTCCGGCGGTGGTGCCAAATCATGGAAGGACTTTATTGCCCGAAATGCAGAAAGAGTAAACAATCCCTATAAAAAATAACAAAATATTAGATACACTTATGAAATCTTCTTTCATTTTAGCCGCAACGCTCATTTCGCTGGCAGGAATGTCTTTCGTTTCTTGCAATCAGCAGAATCAGGGACCAAAGCAGCCAAAGTATGTATTCTATCTTATCAATGATGGTACAGGTGTGAATGTAGTGCTTGGTCAGGAAATATATCAGGCAGAGATGCAGGGCCGTCTTGGCAGACAGGAAACCTGTATGACACAATTCCCAGTAGTAGGTATGGCAACCACTTACAGTACTTCAAGTGATGTAACCGATTCAGCCGCTTCCGGTACCGCTCTTGCCACAGGTCATAAGACTTACAATGGAGCTTTGGGCGTTAATTCTGATACCGTAGCTGTTCAAAGCATTGCAGAGTGGGCTCATGCAATGGGTTATCCTGTTGGTGTTGCAACAAGTGTGAATGTTAATCATGCTACTCCTGGTGCTTTCTATGCTCACGTGCAGGATCGTAATATGTATTATGAGGTTGCACAGCAGCTTCCTGCTACAGGCTATGATTTCTTTGGTGGTTCGGACATTAATCTGCAGCGAAGCAAGAATACGCCAGAGGTTAGAGAGGAATTGTACAAGGTATTTGCTGACAGCGGATATGTAATTGCACGCGGATCGTATGCCGATTATGAGCAGAAAGCTGCAAATGGTGCAGAGAAGATGATGCTTTTCCAGGATATGGATGTTGTGCTCAATGGAGGCGCATATTCTTTCCCTTACAATATCGACGCCCAGCAGGGTATGCTCAGTGTGTATGATGTGATGCGTGCAGAGACAGATTTCCTCTATCGCCGTTCGGAGCAGAAGGGTGGTAAAGGCTTCTTCCTCATGAACGAGATTGGTGGTAAGATTGATATGGCTTGTCATGCCAATGATGCAGCCACGGCTTTCAGTGAGGTAGCTCTTGCAGACAGCTGCGTCAAGGTGGCATACAATTTCTATCTGCAGCATCCTGATGAGACTCTGATTGTAGTCACCTCTGATCATGAGACTGGAGGAATGTCATTGGGCAATAACTTCGGCGGCTATGCCACAAACTTCAAACTGTTGGCTAATCAGAAATGTTCCGTTGATGAATTGACTCGTCATTTCCAGATGCTTCGTTCTGCATCTCGTAATAAGGTAACCTGGGAGCAGGTTAAGGAGCAGCTTCGTAAAGACGTAGGTTTCTGGGAAGGTGTAACCGTTACAACCGAAGAGGAGAATATGCTGAAGGATCTTTATGTGAAGAGTTTTGTTGGTCAGATGGAGAATGAGGAGAATCTCTATAGTGCTAACGAACCAATGGCAGCTGCTGCAATCCGCATGATGAATACCAAAGCATTTGTGGGTTGGACCAGTGGAGCGCATACAGCAGGTCTTGTAGCGGTTTACGCTATCGGTGTAGGTGCCGAGAAGTTTATGGGCCATAATGACAATGCTGATATTCCAATGAAGATTGCCGAAATCGCCGGCTATCATGCAGTAGATGCAAAATAAATATTTGCAAATTATAGATTACAAACAAATGCCAATTGTGACTGAATTTGTCAGTTATAATTGGCATTTTCTATTGATATACGAATCAAAAAAGGGTTGTTTTTGTAAATGAATGTTAAAATATGGGATGCGCAATCAGTTGCGCTTGAAAAAACTCATGGATTTATTTGCATAGTTTGAAAAAATGACCTATCTTTGCATCACCTTAAATACATAACCATAACACGATACCTTAAAATAAACACTATTTTTATTAACCTTAAATCTAATACCAGGAAAACAAGGTTTGTAAAACCTCGAAAGATATAAAATGGTTGAGTCGCCTGACTCGACCTTTTTTTATTATGTATGATATGATATTTTTGTATGTATAGATATTGTTCATGGAAAAATAGATGTGTTCAGAAAGAAAATCAAAAGTCAAATATTTGTCCATTACATAATATAGGTTTTGCAAAAATTGATAAATATAGCCTTTTAAGTGAAAAAAGAATAAATAATGAGTTCACTATTAAATAATGTGGAAGAAAATCACTATCTTTGCAATCGGATATGAAAATAATGACGCATTATATAGGTATTGTTGTATTTGTATTGTTATGGTTGATTGGTGTTATTGATATAAATGCACAGAATCAGCAGGATAATACGAACCGTGCATCGTCGCGAGTAGTCAATCGCGTTACCCTTCAGGGACAGGTGGTTGATAGCATCACAGGTTTCCCTATAGATTTTGCTAATATCATAGAGCAGGGTACAACTAATGGTACCATCACGGATGCCAATGGCAATTTCCAGATGCTTGTCAAGCCTGGAAGTACAATCACCTTCAGCTATCTTGGTTACAATGACTACACGATTCATTCCTCTTCGCGTAGGATGAATGTGGTGATTAAACTTGTACCTACTGACATACAGTTGAGTGAAGTTGTAGTCAAGCCTAAACGTGACCGTTATCGTCGCAAGGATAATCCTGCGGTCGAATTAATGCGGCAAGTCATCGCCCACAAGCGTGACCATCACCCGGATGATCAGGAATACTTCCGTCAGGAGCGTTATGACAACATGACCTATTCATTCAATAATTTTGATGACGGTTATGTGAAGATGTGGAGCAAGAAATTCCCCTTCATTGAGGAGTTTGTTGATACGGCACTCGTGTCCGGCGGTCCTATTCTGCCTGTTACTACCGATGAGCGCATTGAGACTCATTATTACCGCAAGCAAACCAATACGCATCGTGTCGTCACAGAGGCCGAGCAGCACGCAGGTCTGGATGATATGCTTCCTGATGATATGATAGCTATTCTCAAGACGGAAGTGTTCCCAGAGATGGATCTGCAGGATGATAACATTTTCCTATACCGAAAGAAATTCGTATCTCCAATCTCTGACTTCGGTATTACTTTCTATAAGTATTACATTCTTGATACACTTAAGCTCGACGATAATCAGCGGTACATTGATCTGGGTTTTGCTCCAGCTATGCCGCAGTCTTTTGGATTTGTTGGGCATTTGTATATTTCTACTGACAGTACCTTCTTTCTGAAGCGTGCCGTACTGAATCTACCTCCTGATATCAACCTGAATTTTGTCCGCAATCTTCGCGTAGAGTTTGATAATGCACGACTTAATGACTCTACGCAGGTCGTTTTGCGCAAACGCTTCGATTCAGAGATCAATGTCTCTGCCAGTTCGTTGGGTTTCTATGCCCACAGACTGGTACGATATAGCGGTTTTGACAATTCCATCCCTGCTGATGAGGATCGTGTCTTCAGGCAGCCGCCTGTCGTATATAGTCCTAATCTTGTCAGGCAGACAGCGGATCTTTCCTATTGGCAGGCACATCGCTTAAGTGATGACTATGATCCTGAACATTCGGTCAAGGCGATGATGGATAGGATGCGCAAGGTTCCATTCTATAAATATGGAGAAGTGGTATTAGGATGGTTGTTCAAGGGATTCGTTCCGCTTGACAATACCGTTGATGAATTGTCGCATCTGATGGTGGGTCCAGTCAATACACTTTGGTCATGGAATCCTCTGGAACATGCCCGATTCCGTATTGGTGGCATCACCACGGCAAATATCCATCCTCAACTCTTTGCCTCTGGCTATGCAGCATACGGTATAAAGGATCACAAGTGGAAGTATGATGCAGCACTTGAATATTCATTCCGCCCAAAGAAGATGTATGCCAATGAATTCCCTATTCATTCGCTGAAGCTGGAGAGTTCATTTGATACCCGTGAACTGGGACTTGTGCTCAGCACAAATCGTGATAACTTTGTTACTTCCCTGCGTCGTGACAGTGATCCGAAATATACCTATGTACGTTCCAATTCTTTATTATATACATTGGAACTCTGGAATCACTTCAGTTTTAAGCTCAAAGGCGACCTAATGCGTGAATACTCCTCTCGTCTGGGAGAATTCCGCGAGGTTGGGACATCTATCCTTCAGGATCACTACAGTCTTGCTTTAGGAACGTTGTCTCTGCGTTGGGCACCGAAAGAGACCTTCGTACAGATGCGCACCAATCGTATCAGGGTCGATGATCTTCATCCTGTATTCGAACTCTCTCATCAGTTTGCCAAGAAAGGCGTCCTGGGTTCTGATTTCGACTACCAGCGTACGGACTTTATGTTCATGAAGCGATTCTGGCTGAATTTCCTCGGTTATGCAGATGTGAAGCTTGACGTAGGCAAGGTTTGGACACAGTCTCCATATTCTTTGCTCTCTATGCCGAATGCGAATACAGGTTTTACTATTCAGAGAGGAGCGTTCTCCCAGCTTCAGTCCATGGAATTCATCTATGACCAGTATGCATCCTGGGATATAATCTATAAGATGAATGGTTTGCTGTTCAATAACCTTCCATGGATCCGTCATCTGAAGTTGAGAGAAGTGGTAAGTTTCAGAGGTGTCTATGGTAAGCTGAGTCAGCAGAACGATCCGGATCTGTTGAGGTCTGACGGACTACCGCTCAATCCATCACTGTATCAGTTGCCAAGCAATGGTACTGTTTATCGCCTGGGCAATGCCCCTTACATGGAGATGGCTTTTGCCGTTGACAACATTTTCAAAATGCTTCGCATCGAGTATATCCGTCGCTTGAATTATCTTGATCATCCGGGTATCAGCAAGCATGGAGTGCAGATAGCCGTAGCTTTTGGTTTCTAAAAAATGCACAACAGATGAAGACCGCAGTAGTTATATTGAACTGGAATGGAGTGAAGCACAAGTTGCTTCGCCATTATCTGCCATCCGTTGTTATGCATACTCCTGCGGAGATTGCAGATATCGTGGTTGCTGACAATGGTTCTGATGATGATAGCCTCCAGATATTGTCCGAATATTTCCCTTCCGTGAGAGCACTTCCATTAGGGAGTAACCTCGGTTTCGCTGAAGGATATAATCGCGCCATCGGTATTCTTGAGAAGGAGGGATATGATTATGTCGTTCTGCTCAATGATGATGTGAGAGTGTCTGACCACTGGCTGTCACCGATGATTTCCTATATGGATCAGCATCGTCAGTGTGCTGCCTTACAGCCCAAGTTATTGAAGGATTATTCTTTTGATGAGGGTAATGCTTTGTTAGGCAAAGCAGAGAAAGTTCCTGCAAAGACCAAGGGAGTTGACACGTTCGAGTATGCCGGCGCGTGTGGCGGTTATCTGGACAATATGTGCTATCCATTCTGCCGTGGACGAGTCTTTGATTCCCTTGAAGAGGATCATGGGCAGTATGATCTCCCCGAAGGTAAAGCTTGGGACGTCATGTGGGCAAGTGGTGCTTGTCTGCTGGTTCGTACTGACTTGTATAAGTTGGCAGGAGGTCTGGATGGACGTTTCTTTGCTCACATGGAGGAGATAGATTTGTGCTGGCGTCTCCGTCGGCTTGGCTATGACATTGTCTGTGTGCCGCAGTCGAAAGTATATCATAAGGGAGGTGCCAGTTTGCCACAAGGCGACCCCAAGAAGACGAAACTGAACTTCCGCAACAGTCTTGTGATGATGTGGAAGAATCTCCCTGCCGAAAGCAGGCAGCGAAAGATGCTGTATCGCAAGTTACTGGACGGTTTGGCTGGTATGAATTTCCTGCTTCATGGTCAGTTCTGCAATTTTATGGCTATCATTCAGGCTCACCGGGAGGCTTCGGCTATAATTATGCATCAATATAAGACTTCTGAACTGGTAGGCTTTGGCAAGGCAAAGAAATTCCCAGAAGAAAGCCGAAGCATCCTCTGGGATTATTACGTGAAGCAAAAAAAAATATTCTGATTATAATGAACGTCGTCGCAGCTCGCTCAGGCAGATCGCTGTGGCGACGCTTACGTTTAGGGATTCTACATGTTGTCCGTCAGGCGAGAAATCCGGAATCAGTATCTTGTGATTGACACAGGCTTTGATCTCATCGCTGATGCCACGTCCCTCATTGCCCATAATGAGCACGCTGCTTTTGGGTGTGAGTGACGATTGATAGATACTCTCTCCCTCAAGAAATGTGCCGTAGATGTTTCCATTGAATGCGTTTAGCCATTTGATTAGTTCCTCCTTGTTGTCAACATAATGAACATTGACACGAGCCAGCGCACTCATGGTAGCTTGCACAACTTTCGGACTGAAGCAGTCTGCTGTACCTGGAGAACAGATGATATGTCGTATGCCGAACCAGTCTGCCGTTCTTATGATTGTGCCTACATTTCCAGGATCCTGTACCTCATCAAGCACAAGGAACAAGTCTTGGGAATCTTTTGAAGACTGATCGGAAGTAAGATTATTCAATCCGGAATTAGATGGTAGGGCAAAGACAGCCAGCACATCCTGTGGGGAAGGTAGGAGAGAGGTGCGCTCCATCTCTGAACGCGATGCCAAATAGCATTCATCTGCCTGAACGTCAGAATGAGCATCCCACCACTCATGGGTAGCAACAATTCGGATAGGATGGAAGGCTCCGGCATCAAGCAGATCGCCTACTGACTTATTGCCTTCTGCCAGCCAAGCTTGCTGTTCTCTGCGTCCTTTCCGTTGCTCCAAAGCACGGATATCCTTGATTATATTTTTGGTCAAAGTCCTCATATCATCATTTTTTTACGCTGCAAAATTAAGGAAAAAAAAGCGTTCAGGCAAGTAAATGATTCAGAAGATGCATTTTTTTATTGCAAAATAGGGATAGTCTCGCAAAAAATGTGTATATTTGCGCGCTATATTATATAGTGTTCAAAATTAAATATAATAGACCATGATCATAGGAATCGCAGGAGGTACAGGTTCAGGTAAGACTACTGTAGTTCGTAAGATAATCGAAAGCCTCCCAGAAGGAAGTGTAGCCGTAGTCTCACAGGATTGTTATTATAAGGACAGCAGTCATCTGCCTTGGGAAGAGCGCCGTGCGCAGAACTTTGATGAGCCTCGAGCCTTTGACTGGGAGCTTCTTTATAAGCATCTGATGCTTCTTCGTGAGGGAAAAGCCATAGATGAGCCTGTTTATGAATATGCCACCTGTTCCCGTCTGAAGGATAAGACCATCCATATTGAGCCACGTGAAGTAATCATCCTTGAGGGCATCATGGCGCTGGTTGATCCCTCCATCCGTGCTATTCTTGACATGAAAGTCTTTGTAGATGCTGATAGTGATGAGCGTCTGATCCGCGTGATTCGTCGTGATGTCGTAGAGCGTGGACGTACTATGGAGGACTTGGTCAACCGTTACCAGACCATCATCAAGCCGATGCATAATCTGCATATCGAACCAACCAAAGCTTACGCAGACCTTATAGTTCCACAGGGTGGCAGTAATTCAGTTGCCATCAATGTGCTGAAGGAATATATCCAGATGTGTTGTTCTCGTTAATAGGGTGCTTGCATGAAAAAAGTAGGTATCTCTCTTTTCATCCTCTTGCTGCTGGGATTGGCATTGACTCGGTTAGACTTGTTCCGTAAAGAACAGGTCGAGCCTTTGTCCCCTTCCGTTCGCAGCTGGACTCAGATCAGACAGAGTGATACCCTTCGTGCCATAACCCTTCGTACCTGCTACACAGCTTTCGAACAGAAAGGTAAATGGTATGGTCACGAATATGAGATGGCAAGTAAAGTGGCAGAGTCATTAGGTTTGACACTTGACATTCTTTATGCTAGGAGCGAGAGAGGCCTTGCTGACAGTCTTTTCTCCGGCGCTGCTGATATTGCTATCTGGCCTTCATCCAAAGTCGTATTTGATACCATTCATTGGCTTTTGCCCGTTGGTCCCAAATGGGAGGCAGAGCAAGTGATGACTTCAGCCCGTCGCCTAAAGCCGATTGCTGCCGGCGATACTACTACTCACTATCAGTTAGCACTTACCTTGGGTTCTCGTCAGTGGATTGCCTTCCACGATGATTCAGTACGTGCTCATTATGATTTTTTACCTTTCGTCATTGATACCATTCCGCACGATAGTCTTACTGCTGATCAGTTAGCTGATGCCATGATGGAAGGACGCACCGATATGGTGATGCTTAGGAGTAATGTTGCCCAGTTGATGAAGGATTATTATCCTACCCTGCGCATCAGCCAGCCATTACCTTTCAGTGCTGATACTGTAGCCTGGCTCATTGCACAGGGCGCTGACACCCTTCGCTATTATGTGGATTCCATCTGCAGTGATTACAATGAGATGCCGCGTTACTCTGTGAAGCTTAAGCGACTCTACGAACAGAGCCGTGGTCGCCATCAGAAGTTCAGCTACACTCTGACCGACGGAGCTTTGTCGCCCTACGATGCCTATTTCAAGAAGTATGCGCAGGAGATCGGGTGGGACTGGCGTCTCTTGGCCGCCATCGGTTTTATAGAGAGTAAGTTTGATCATACCCAGATATCAAGTCGTGGACCTGTAGGTCTGATGCAGCTGATGCCCGCTACCATTCGCGCGTTGGGTTACACAGAGGAGGAGGTCATTGATCCAGACATTAATGTCATGGTTGCCTCAAGGCTGATTGGCCGACTTATAATGACCCTTAAAAATAAGTTGCCTGAAGTAAGTCAGGATGATCTGATCCGTTTTACGCTGGCAGGTTACAACGCAGGTCTCGGTCATGTCTATGACGCCATTTATCTGGCTGATACCCTAGGATATGATACCAACGTCTGGACCAACAATGTAGAGCATTGCCTGCGGTTGAAGTCTGATCCTGATTATTATTCTTATCCGAAAGTCAAACTTGGCAGATTCAATGGTGCGTTTACTATCAATTATATATCAGAGGTGCTCAATACTTATGAAGGCTTCTGTTCGAATGTTCCCTCCGATGATTAGCGGAGTGAGAATCTGAATGCTAATACATTTCATTAATTATAAGTACAATCAAGTAATAAATCAATGCACAAGATACAAAAACTCATCAAGATCCTCTTGCCTTTGGCTTTTGGTGTCGGCATTATATGGTTCATCATGCAGAAGGTTGATACCGACCAGTTGGTTGATACCATTCAGTCAGGTATCTCCTGGACCTGGGTGTTCATTTCAGGCATCCTTGCTGTTATTGCTAATGTCTTTCGTGGAGTCAGGTGGCGAATGCAGTTACGTACCGTAGGCATCAATCCTTCTCTTCATGACATGTCCGTATCTTTCTTCGGTAATTATGGCATGAATCTGGTGTTCCCCCGATTAGGTGAGGTCTGGCGTTGTAATTATATTGCCAATAGTCATGACAAACCGTTCA
Source organism: Bacteroidales bacterium (assembly GCA_045617885.1). Lineage (GTDB taxonomy): Bacteria > Bacteroidota > Bacteroidia > Bacteroidales > UBA3663 > Liminaster. Next base: position 14,391 of record JAZLJN010000032.1, read on the forward strand.
GTACCGTGGCGGGTACTATCTTGAGCGAACGCCTTTGTGACGTGCTCAGTATGTTCGTCTATATGATTTTGTGCATGATTTTTGAGAGTCATGTGCTTGTCCGTTTCTTTTTTGGTGACGAGGATGGTAACAAAGTAGATGTTGAGACAAGCTATTCTATATGGATCTGGGCCATAGGCGCTTTAGTCCTCCTGCTTATCACTTGGTATCTGCTCAATCGATATTGTAAGAATTGGCGTCCCTATCAGTATGTATGTGAAGTTCTCTCTAATGTCTGGGTCGGCTTCCGTTCGCTCAAGGATCTGCCAAACATCTGGAGCTACATCGGTTGGTCCATGCTGATCTGGTTCTTCTACTTCCTGAATACCCTCACGCAGTTTTATTTCTTTGACTTCACTGAGCATCTGGGCATCAATGCCTGTCTGGCAGTCTTTGTCATGGGTAGTCTTGCACAGATCCTGCCTATTCAGGGCGGACTTGGCGCATGGCAGATCATGGTAATCTTTGCGTTGATGCTCTTTGGTATCAGCGAGTCAGATGCTGGAATCTTCTCCGTTGTAGCCTGGACGCTCGAACAGTTCTTTGTTCTGATAATGGGCCTCTACGCACTGTTGTATGTTGCCTTACACAAACAGCGGAAGAACTGAACCTAAAGACTCTTTATGTGTTATCCTCTTAATAACTCATTTATGGTAAATCACGATCCTCAAATCCTTTGGAAACACTTTCAAGCCATCTCGGCTATACCTCATCCAAGCGGCAACTTGTCTGCCATCGCTCAATATGTGAAGGAATTTGCACAGAAATTCGCCTTCCCGGTAGTAGAAGATGAGGCTGGAAATATCCTTGTACGTATCAGCAATCAGGCAGAATATGTTTTGCAGGCGCATCTTGATATGGTTCCGCAGGTAGCTGACGGAGTTGCTTTTGACTTTACTAAAGACGCTCTTCAGTTGCGTACCGTGGAAGCTGACACGGATGGACATCCCAATTGTGTGATGGCTACAGGCACCACTCTGGGCGCAGATAATGGTATCGGTGTTGCTGCCATGCTGGCGCTCATGGAGGAGGCAGCTTCACAGGATCCATCGCAGCGACCTGCCATCGAATTGCTGTTTACTACGGATGAAGAGACAGGCATGACCGGTGCGCGTGGCTTGAAGCCGGATATGATTCATGCGCAGAAGATGATTAATCTGGATACAGAGGAGGCTGGCGTTCTGATGACGGGTTGCGCTGGCGCTGTCAATATCTCTGCCGTGATGAAGTATCGCATGGATAACGAAGTGCCAGAAGGTGATCAGGCAATCCAGCTGACCTTGAGTGGCCTGCAGGGTGGACACAGTGGTATGGATATTCACCTCTTCCGTGCCAATGCCTGCAAGCTGATGAACCGCTTCCTTAAGCATGCAGTAGTGAATTTTGAGGCACGTGTAGCTTCAATTGATTGTGGTACTTTGAGAAATGCAATCCCTCGTTTCGGTCAGGCAATCATCACCGTGCCAAGTGAGGTGGTGGACGAAATCATAGAGGAGGTACGTTATTATCAGGATCTCTATCGTTATGAGTTTACTGGCATTGAGCCGGATCTGAAATTTGAGGCAGAAACGGTAGCTATGCCTAATGCACTTCTTCCTGAAGAGATTCAGGATGACTTGCTCAATGCCGTTGAGGCTTGCCACGATGGTGTATGGCGTTGGGGCAATATTCAGAAGATGGAGGTAGATACCTCTTCAAATCTGGCTACGCTGAAGACTACGGCTGATGGCATTGCCGAATCCATCATATTAGTACGCAGTATGGATGAGGAGCGCAAGCGTGCCTTGGCATCCAGCATTCACTCGGCTTTCCTTCAGGGAGGTTCACGTGTGAAGTTCTGTTCTGCCTATGCCGCCTGGAATACGCCAGATGATGCTCCATTGGTCAAGCATGCCTTAAGTGTAGCATCCCAGAATGGTATTGACCTTTCACTCTCCAAGGTACATTGTGGATTGGAGTGCGGAGTGATCAGTGAGAAGTATCCTAACATGCAGATTATCTCCATCGGACCATCCATCCATCATCCTCATTCGCCACAAGAGTCTGTAGAGGTGGATAGTGTCATGACATTCTGGAAATTATTGAAGGAAATCATTAAATAAGAATAAACATGGGTAAAATGAATAAACTCGCCAAATTCGCAGAGATGGCAGAGTTTCCAAATGTCTTCCAATATACATTCGAACAGTTAGAAGAGACAGGATTCCCCCTTCGAGGTGCCTGGCATGAGGAGTATTTCCATAACCAGAATCCGATAGTCATCGAATTAGGTTGTGGCAGGGGCGAATATACCGTCGGATTAGCTGAACGCTATCCAGACAAGAACTTCATCGGATTTGACATCAAGGGAGCCCGTATGTGGACAGGTGCTTCGGATGCTCTGGAGAAAGAGATGCATAATGTAGCATTTGTCCGTACTCATATTGAGTTTATTGATCGTTTCTTTGCTCCAGGTGAAGTAGCAGAGATATGGATCACTTTTGCTGACCCGCAGATGAAGAAGGTAAACAAGCGTCTGACCTGCACCCTGTTCATGCAGCGCTATCTCAATATTCTGAAGGAGGGTGGACTGGTACATCTGAAGTCAGATTCCAATTTCCTCTTCTCTTATACGGAGGAGATGGCACGAGTCAATCAACTCCCTGTGCTGGCAACCACCCGCAATCTCTATCAGGATGAGGGCTTTGCTGCACCTGAGACGATCGAGGCGCTTCGCGGCATCCGTACCTACTATGAATCGCAGTGGATTGCCCGAGGTCTGGATATCAAATATCTTTGCTTCGAACCGCAGCGACGTGATCAATGGCAGGAACCGGAGATTGAAATTGAGTTGGACAGCTACCGCTCTTTCGGTCGAGAAAAGCGCAGTGCGCTCAATCTCCATGTCTAATTCTTTATTTGTAATTAGTAATTCGTAATTAGTATTTATTTTATAGAGTATGGCACTTTATCCCAAACTCATCACTGATGCCCTCTCACAAGTTATCTATCCCGGTACCAAAAAGAATCTGGTGGAGAGTGAAATGGTGGCAGACGATATTCGTATTGATGGAAAGCACGTAAGCTTTTCTCTTATTTTTGATAAATCTACTGACCCTTTCATGAAGTCGGTCGTGAAGGCTGCTGAGGCAAATATCCGTCACGCCTGCAACCTTGTAGGAGAGGAGGTAGAACCTGAAATCAAGGTGGTGACACGTCAGGCTCCACGTCCTGAACCAGACAAGCTTCTTCCTCAAGTCAAGAATATTATTGCGATTGCCTCTGGCAAGGGCGGCGTAGGCAAGAGCACCGTTGCAGCTAATCTGGCTTGTGGTCTGGCTATGTTAGGTTATAAGGTCGGTCTGCTGGATGCTGACGTGTTCGGTCCCTCTATGCCAAAGATGTTCGGTCTCGAAGATCATCAGGCAATGGCACAGCATATTGATGGCCGCGACCTTCTAATTCCGGCTGAGAAATACGGTGTCAAGGTTTTGTCTGTAGGATTCTTTGTTGATCCTAATTCTGCTACCGTGTGGCGTGGCTCTATGGCTGGCAGCGCGCTCAAGCAGCTGATTGGTGATGCTGACTGGGGTGAGCTGGATTATTTCCTCATTGATCTCCCTCCTGGAACGTCTGATATTCATCTGACCATCGTTCAGACTTTGGCTCTGACCGGAGCCGTTGTGGTAAGTACCCCACAGCAGGTAGCATTGGCAGACTGCCGTAAGGGCATTGATATGTTCCAGAATGATAAGATCAATGTGCCCGTACTCGGTCTTGTTGAGAATATGGCATGGTTCACACCTGCAGAACTGCCCACCAACAAGTATTACCTCTTTGGTCGCGAGGGAGTGAAGCATTTGAGTGAAGAACTGAATATTCCGCTCCTGGCACAGATTCCAGTAGTTCAGGGCATCTGCGAACAGGGTGACAACGGTGAGCCGATTGTGCGCAATTATGATTCGATGGTTGGTCAGTCATTCCTTTCGCTTGCACAGTCTGTCGTTACGCAGACTCATCTGCGTAACACTACACAGCCAAAGACACAGAGAGTAGAAGTTTCTAAATAACCCCCAATATCTATGAATCCAGCCTTCTCCCATTCTATCAAAGAGATACAACCGCGCGTACTTATAATATATACGGGCGGTACGATAGGTATGATGCAGAATCCGCAGACAGGCGCCCATGAACCACTTGACTTCAGTCACCTTATAAGCCATGTGCCTGAACTGAATCAAGTGAAGATCTCTTATACCACACTACAGTTTAATCCACCGCTTGATTCAAGTAATATGAATCCCGAGCTTTGGACTAAACTGGCACAGCTTATTGTGGATAATTATGCCGAATATGACGGATTTGTAGTCCTCCATGGTACTGATACTATGGCTTACACCGCTTCAGCATTGAGCTATATGCTTCAGAAGTTGAGCAAACCTATTATCTTTACTGGTTCACAGCTTCCGATAGGTGTCTTGAGAACTGACGGTAAGGAGAACCTTATCACAGCCATTGAGATAGCAGCCTCAAAAGATCGTATCGGTTTGCCTATGGTTCCTGAGGTCTGTATCTACTTCCAGGGCTCTCTGCTCCGTGGCAACCGTAGCAAGAAATTGTCAAGTGAAGAGTTCCATGCCTTCACTTCGCCTAATTATCCTCCATTGGCAAGGGTAGGAGTACACATCACATGGGCTCATCATTATATGCTTTGCAATAACTATTCGCATGATGAACTTGAACCTAAATTAAGGATGTCATGTGATATTGTAGTATTGCGACTCTTTCCAGGCATCACACGTCAGACAGTTCAGTCCATGCTGCGTATTCCTGGGCTGCGTGGCGTAGTGCTTGAGACTTTTGGTGCAGGTAATGCCATGACCTACGAATGGTTCCTTGACGAGCTGTATCAGGCTGTGCAGCGCGGTATAGTAATTATTAATGTGTCGCAATGTCTGGGTGGATCAGTGGAGATGGGAATCTATGAGACGGGCAACAGCCTCCAGCAGACAGGTGTCATCAGCAGTGGTGACATGACTACTGAAGCCACGATTGTCAAATTGATGTTCTTGTTAGGGCAGGGGCTCAGTCAGCATGAGGTTGAAACCCAGATGAGTGAAAGTATTGCTGGTGAGATAACACGATAGCATAATATAAAAAAAGAAGGTCGTCTCACGACGACCCATCTTCACTAACCTTAAATCTTATACCATGAAAAACACGTCGCAAAGATAGCGGAATTTTCTTATCAATGCAAGAATATTGCAAATAAATTATCATTTTATGCCGAAAAATATGTTGTTCGGCA
>JAZLJN010000033.1:0-42204 GCA_045617885.1 Bacteroidales bacterium
GGCATGAAGTACACAATGGCGATCTTGAACTATAAAAAAGAACAACACAACAATTCTCAAAAAAACGCCTTCCAAAATCTGAAAGGCGTTTTTCAATGTTTCACCACCCCATCACAGCAACATTCACATAAACATGATGGCCGGGAGGAGGTAAATCAAATAATATGGTTAAGAAGAAAAATTCAATTGTTAAGACAAAACAATCCGACACTGTTTCGGACAACACCAACAGGGATCTTGATGTGCGAAAAAACGAAGTGGACTTTTCGGTAAACGATTCAGATTTTGAGACCATCAATAAGGTTGAAGAACTACCTGGCGCAACACGAAACAAGATTTCTCTTAAAAGCATTTTGATCATTGCGGCCTTTGCCATAGCCGCGATATATGCTATCAGCAAAATATCCAGCTCTTCATCAGATGGTGAGACGGATGAAACAATCATTACTGAAATTGAAGAAGGTGCAGAGATTGCTGCTGAAGTAGTAGCTTGTGAAGAAATTCCAGAGAAGATAGATGATGAGGACCCAGGACAAAATAATCCGTAGTAGTTTCACGTTACCTGTCAGATTCAATCCATAACGACATTCAAGCATATACAGGTGAGAGGTCCACCATATACAAAACCATCCAATCCGAAACATTCGAATTGGATGGTTTTATTTTATAGTAATATTTTTCCCGCTAAAACAAATCGAACTTGTCGCACATTCCGAGAACGAACACCGCCAGCACAATAAGAGGCAAGACATAGGTGAGATAGGCCCCCATCCAACGCTGGAAACGCGCTCCCTCGCCGGTGTTGGCTTCATCGTAGAAACCCTTTAAGCCCCAGCCATACCTGCTTGTACAGAACAAACAAAAGACCATGCCGCCCAAAGGCAAAAGGCAGTAGGAAACAATGAAATCTTCAAGGTCGAGAATGGTGCCGCCAAAAACACCCAACCAATCCCACGACCATGTGCTGAAACCAAGCACACAAGGCACCGACAATATCGAAATGATGAAGAAATTGCAGAACGACGATTTTTTTCGTGTCCACCCGAACTGCTCCGAGCAACAGGTGATGACATTCTCGAAAACAGCAAAAACTGTGGACAACGAAGCAAACGACATAAAAATAAAGAACATCGCCCCCCAGCATTGGCCAAAAGGCATACGGTTGAACACCTCAGGCAACGTCACAAAAAGCAAGCCAGGCCCTGCGCTTGGCTCAACATGATAGGCAAAACAAGCCGGGAAAATAATAAGGCCAGCCACCAGAGCGACACCAGTGTCGAGCACAGCGATCATCATGCCCTCGCGCAAAATGGTGTTCTTTTTAGACATATAACTACCAAAAATGGCCATAGACCCGATGCCGACACTCAAAGTGAAGAAAGCATGAGACATGGCATTGTATATGACATTTGCGATACCAATCTCCTTCATTCGGTCGAAATTCGGGACAAGGTAAAACTCCAAACCAGCCATTCCCCCTTCCAGCATCATGCTGTTTATCGCCAAGACGACCATAATGCCAAGCAATATAAGCATCAGCACTTTGGAAACACGCTCCACACCTTTTATCAACCCACAGCCTACCGTCACACTGCCAATCAGCACCACTATCACCATCCAGATGGCCATCGTAACAGGATCGTTTAGCAAAGCATCGAACTGACCTGCCACGAAGCCCTGTGGCATATCGCCAGTAAACGTGCCTTTGGCTGTGGAAAAAATGTAGTGCAGCATCCAGCCCGCGACGGTGGTATAAAACATCATGAGCATGGTACAACCCACCAGCGACAACCAGCCTTGCAAGTGCCATTTAGAGCCTTTAGGCTCCAACGCTTTGAACGCCTTAATGGGCGACAAGCGGGAAGCACGGCCCACACTCAGTTCCATACAAAGCACAGGAATACCCAACAGCAGCAAGAACACAAAATAAATAAGTACGAAAATGCCACCGCCGCTCATGCCCGTAATGTAAGGGAACTTCCACACGTTTCCGATGCCAATAGCACAACCTGCGGCAACCAGAATGAAGCCAAGACGCGACGAGAGTAACTCACGCTGTGAAGACTGCTCTTTCATTTTTTATCTCTGTATATGGGTACTTATATTCAATTTAGGTGAAGAAAAGTCGATACCGTCGGCTGACGGATCGAAACACAACTGCAAAATTACCTTAAATTTTGCGAAAGTCACAACAAACACAAAAAAAGAAGGGTGCCCGAAAGAGCACCCTTCCATGTTTATAGCATCGTTGGAATTAAGCCTTACCCTTGCTACCAAGAACGTTAACGATCTTGTGAGTGTACATCTTAACCATTTCCTTACGAGCATCGCCACAGTACTGACGTGGGTCGAAATGATCTGGATGTTCAGCGAAGTGCTTACGAACTGCGCCAGTGAAAGCAAGACGAGAGTCTGAGTCGATGTTGATCTTGCAAACAGCGCTCAAAGAAGCCTTGCGGAGCTGTTCTTCAGGGATACCGATTGCGTTAGGCAAGTTACCACCGAACTGGTTGCACATTTCAACATATTCTTCAGGAACTGAAGAAGAACCGTGAAGAACGATAGGGAAACCACCCTGAGCTTTGAACTTTTCCATAACGCCGTCGAGAACGTCGAATGCCAATGGAGGTGGAACGAGCTTGCCTTCTTCGTTGCGAGTGCACTGTTCAGGAGTGAACTTGTAAGCACCGTGAGAAGTACCGATAGAGATAGCGAGAGAGTCGCAACCTGTACGAGTAGCGAAGTCAACCACTTCTTCAGGGTTAGTGTAGGTGTGGTGGTCTGCAGAAACTTCATCTTCAACACCAGCCAAAACGCCAAGTTCGCCTTCTACAGTTACACCGAACTGGTGAGCGTAGTCACAAACCTTCTTAGTAAGAGCAACGTTTTCTTCGTATGGGAGGTGTGAACCGTCGATCATAACTGAAGAGAAACCATTGTCGATACAGTCCTTGCAGAGTTCGAAAGAATCTCCGTGGTCGAGGTGAAGAACGATCTGTGGGTTTTCCCAACCGAGTTCCTTAGCGTATTCTACAGCAGCCATGCCGAGGTAACGCAAGATAGTGCCGTTAGCATAGTTACGAGCACCCTTAGAAACCTGAAGGATAACTGGAGACTTTTCGGTTGCAGCTGCAGTTACGATAGCCTGGAGCTGTTCGAGGTTGTTGAAGTTGAACGCAGGCACAGCGTAACCGCCATTGAGAGCCTTAGCGAACATTTCCTTGGTGTTAACCAAACCAAGGTCTTTGTAATTAACTGCCATTTTTAACTGTTTTTTATATTAAAAATTTCTAAATTCAAATCAATGTGTTTCTAATTACCAAATTATACGCACAAATCTTGTGCAAAGATAATTATTTATCGCAAATTTCGCTTTTTATTTGGCTTTAATCTTTCGTTTTTTACGATTTTTTATTGAAACGCCATATCTGCCAACTGTTTATCAGATTCTGCCAAAGCACATAAGAGGCAGGAGCGATGGAAACGATGCCAAATTGCGGATCGAAAAACGTCTGTGCGATCCAGATCGCCAATATCGTGTTTTTCTGTCCCAACGCTTGTCCACCCACCACAGCATCATTGAATTTGCGTCCGATTTTTCTGCCCACATAAAACTGGAGGCAACAAGCAGCCAAAGCCCCTAAAGCCACCATTGCGGCAAGGACATACTCATCGCCAGGAATCGCCAGCAGATTGCCCATTGTGCGGGCCATCAGCAACACAAGCGACAAGCACCACAGCCAGAACGAAATGGCCTGGTGAGTCTGGAAAAACAAATGGATGTTGGGTTTCACACGCTTCACAATAAGCGCCACCGCAAAGGGTCCCAACGCAAGCGGAATCACTTTTTTGCAAATCGTGACAAAGCATTGCCAGAAGCCCGCATCCTCCCCCGCCTCGGCACCTACGCCCATGAGAGAGAGAAACAAAGGCGCAATCAACGCAATCGCCAAATTGCCAGCGATGCTGAACGTGGCAAGCATAGGGACACTGCCACCCAGCATTCCGGTGATGACTGGCGCCGACGTGGCAGTACAAATCATCACACACACGAAAGCACCGTTTGCCACAGCCGCGTTGAAAGGCATCAGTACCGCCCAAAGCAGCCAGCAGCCCACCCACTGGGCAACCACAAGCCAAAGAAACATCGGGTTGTAGCGCATCTGGCTTGGGCTCACCTTGCAGTAGGTGATAAACAACATGCAAAAGAGAAAGTATTTCGGCAGGACGGTCAAATCGAACGGTTGCGGATCATCCACAAACAAGCCTGTGAACCAACTCACATCGGTAAACCAAGGAGAGAAGATAAAGCCAACCGCCATTGAGATGAAAAGAGCGTAGGTCTTTGCTCTCTTCAGCCACTGCACCAACCATGCCATTACATACGAAAACGAAATTTTGCGGGAATTGTCACAATCCTCCACGTCTGTTGTCTTGTTGTTAGTTTCCTCTGCCATCTTTGTTTCACTTTTACGGCTGCAAAATTACAAAAAAAGCCGCCTCCGAATACCGGAAGCGGCTGTAAAATCAGTTAATACTTGTTTATTTCTTTGTAATCAAAGAGATAATCCACAAAAGAAGGATAGCGCCGATAACTGCAGTGATAAAGCCTGCGATCATGCCGCCGCCGAGCAATCCGCCGAACAACCAGCCACCGAGAATACCACCGAAGACACCGATAACACAGTCGATGATGATACCTTTACCTGAGCCAGAGAAAAGTTTTGAACCAACAAAACCTGCCAATGCTCCGAGGAGCAAATCTACGAGAATATCAATCATGGTAAATATATTTAAATAAATTAAACAATTTGCAGAGATGCGAATTACATGTTCATACCACCGTCAACCTGGAACACCTGGCCAGAAACATAAGAAGACATATCAGAAGCCAAGAAAGTAGCCACGTTAGCGATGTCTTCTGGTGTGCCGCCACGACGGAGCGGAATCTTCTTGCACCATTCAGCCTTAACCTCTTCGCTGAGTTGGTCGGTCATAGCAGTGATGATGAAACCAGGAGCGATAGCGTTTGCACGGATGCCCTTTGAGCCCATTTCCTGCGCTACAGACTTAGCCAAAGCAATCATACCAGCCTTTGAAGAAGCGTAGTTGGCCTGACCAGCGTTGCCGTGAACACCAACAACCGAACTCATGTTGATGATGCTGCCGCCACGCTGACGCATCATGATAGGCAAGCAAGCGTGGATGAAGTTGAATGCACACTTGAGCTTAACGGTAAGCACAGCATCCCACTGTGCCTCAGTCATACGGAGCATGAGACCGTCTTTAGTGATACCTGCATTGTTTACAAGAATATCAATCTTGCCGAAATCGGCTTTGATCTGTTCTACAATCTGATGAGTTTCCTCAAAATTAGCAGCGTTTGAAGCATAGCCCTTAGCCTTCACACCAAGCGCAGCGATTTCTGCTTCTGTTGCCTTGCCGTTTTCGTCGATCACCAAGTCTGTGAATGCAACATCTGCACCTTCTGCAGCGAACTTGAGGGCAAGCGCCTTGCCAATACCACGAGCAGCCCCTGTTACGAGAGCTACTTTTCCTTCGAGTAATTTCATATTATTATAATTGAATTATTGATATATTTCGTTTGAATTTGTAACCAATTAGAGACAAAAGTAATGTTTTTTTCGCCCACTTACACGAAAAAGCCATTATTTTTTTAGAATCTGGCGGTAAAGCCAAATTGTAAACAGCACCACCGGCACCTGCACCAGCAGCATCATTATGATTGCTTCGGTTCGCATATCTTTAATATTTGCTAAATAGTCGTATTATTCTTTGGATGGCGCGCAGTGTAGCGAACCAAGAGACAGAAAAATATGAAAAGGAATAACAATCCCAATCGGGTCAAATCGGAATAGAGCACTCTGTTTACGACAGCTCCCTTATAAAGTTCATCTCCCACATTTAATTTGTCGCCCACATTCACAGAGACCTTGGCACCGTCTGGCAAAGCATACGTCTTACTGCCCACTGTGATGGATTGGGCATCGACAGCCGTCACCTCACCATCATTTTCACAGAGGAAATGATTGGACGTCCAGGTGTTGTTTGGTCCGATGGATTTGTGTTGCAATTCAGCAATCACGCTGCTGTTGTCGAGTTCCCATCCTTTCCAACTGACAAGGCTCCAATCGTCGTTTTTAGGCTTGATGCAAGCGCTCACAAAAATGATGATAAGCATTGTGGGCGTCACATATTTCATCACATATTTCAAAACCTTTGGCAAACGGATGCTGGCGTGGTTGTTGATCATCTCCCAGCCTTTATCCACCCCCATCACCCAAGCGAAGAGGATACACTCGATCATGCCATAGACGAAAAGAGCGATGGTACCACCCCAGTAGTCATATTCATCAAACACGCCTTCCGCAAACCAAATGACGGTTGGCAGCCCCACCAGGGAAAGCATCACACCGAAAATGATGGAAGCACGCTTGCGCGAGAAAGAGAAACCATCCACCAGAAATTCAATTGTAGGTGTGGAAATAGACAAAATGGAGGTGATGCTGGCGAAAAACAGCAAACCGAAAAAGGCTGTTCCTGCGACAACGGAAAGCACGGTGCCCCACTGAGAGAAAAGATATGGCAACGAGCAGAAACCCAAGCCAAACCCGCCTGTCTGCGTCATGGCAATCACCTGGTCGATTCCGAAATAGCCAATAGCGATCGGCACGATAATGGCGCTTCCGAGCACCACTTCAGCCACTTCATTAGTGAAACAAGCGGTCACGCTGTTGAGAGCGACATCGTCGGAAGAGCGCAAGAAAGAGGCATAGCACTGCAAGGCACCCATACCCAGAGAACATGTAAAGAACGTCTGACCAGCCGCTGCCAACCAAACTTTTGGATTCGACAACGAATCGAACTGAGGATACCACAAGAAATCGAAGCCAAGCAAGCCATCATATAAGGCGCCATCGACACCAGCCTTGAGCGTATAGGCACGAACAGCCAGTATCACAGCCAGACCGAAGAGCATCGGCATCATCCATTTTGCCACTTTTTCGATGCCATTTTTGATGCCTTTTGCCAAGATCAAGCCATTGATGACAACGCAGACCATGTAAGACAGCACATTTTCCATTGGGATACCCACTGTGCTTTTACCCAAATCGAGGTAGATTGTAAAAAAATCGCTCACCTGCTGCGCAGTCATTCCTCCAAACATATTGAACAAAGAAAAGACCGTATAACTCAACGCCCAACTTTCGATGTAACAGTAATAGGCGGAAATGACAAAACTGCTGAAAATGCCCATCGTTCCCACGTATTTCCACAAGGGGTTTTTGTGAAGGGTCTGGGTAATCATAGGAGGAGCATGATGTCCTCTAAGTCCGCCATACTTGCCGCTGGTCCACTCGATAATAGACAGCGGGACAGCCAATAATACAAAAGAAATCAGATAGGGTATGATGAAGGCGCCGCCACCATTTTGAATAGCCTGAACGGGGAATCGGATGAAATTTCCCACCCCCACAGCACTTCCGGCCATGGCCAAGATAAGTCCCACACGGGATCCCCAAGCCTGCTTGCGTCTTTCTTGCATAGTTGTAAATCTGCTTAAATATTTATCTTGCAAAGATACAATTTTTTATTTATAGAATGGTGTCCGTTCGGGAACAAGGAACGAAAAAAGAAGATTTCAAGTCATTTATGTCTGTTCACGCCCCGTGTGGCTTCGGCTTCAAGCGGATTGTCGGGCCAATAATGTTTCGGGTACCTGCGTTTCAGTTCCTTGCGCACCTCGAAATATGTGCCAGACCAGAAACTGCGAAGGTCTTTGGTGAGTTGCACCGGTTTGAAACCAGGAGACAGCAGTTCCATCAGCACCGGCTGGCGTCCATTGTCCACACAAGGGGTATCGGTCAGGCCAAAACATTCCTGCAGACGCACACACAGCACGGGAGCCTCTGCCCCCTGCCGATAATCCACCTTGATTCGGCTACCCGTAGGGACCACAATGTGGGTTGGAGCCAATCGGTCCACTTCCTGCTGCTGTTCGTAGGTCAAGAGCGTCCAAAGAGCCTCCGCAAGGTCTATCTTTTTCATTTCAGAAGACGAAGTGATTAGTTGTCCGTTGTTTTCCAAGAAGAAAGGCAACCAATCTTGAGCACGCGCCAAGACCGCCTCCGCCGACAGATCGGGCAACTGCAATTCGGGGTGCCAGTTGGCCACACAAGCCACGCGTCGCTGCAAAGCAACCACTTTTTCCGAGAAATCAAACATACCGAGTCCATTCTTGGGGGCTGCCTCGCATATCACCTTCACCACCTCCGTCCGGTCTATGTTTTTTATTGGATTAGACTCCACCAAAAGACCGCCTATGCGGACTTCATGATTTGCCACCAGCATGCCCTGCCTGGCATCCCAAGTCATATTGTCTTTTTGCTTATACAAATGCGGCACAGCCTTCACATCCAGGGGAGAGGCAAGGAAAACCCTGCCACTTGCCGCATTGAGCGAAGCCACAGCCAGCCACGAAGAAGAAGACAGCATATCGTTTTTCTGCACAAAAGCGGCGTCTCCACTTGCCAAACGGAACTGACCGCAATCGTTCACCGCCACAGCCACCCGTTCGGGATAGGCTGTTGCCACCAGGGCACCCACATCCAGCGGATCTGGCACGCTGTTGTCTTCGTCGGCACGAGCCAGACGACGGTATTCGGCAGCAACCAGGGCGACTCGTTCCCACTTGCCCTCTCTTTTATGGCGCCGGGCTTCTCTCAACAAAACTATACGCGTGTTGATATCCGCATCATTCTCACTCTCGCCAAGAGGGTCTTTTTCTTCAATCAGCGCAGCAATATCAGCAGCCAGCGCTTTTTTATCTGCAGTCGATTCCGAAATCAGCAATTTGGAGATGCGCGGATGGCAAGGCATTTCAGCCATTGCTTTGCCCAATGCGGTAATCTTTCCATGATCATCGGTCGCCCCCAATAGGGTTAAAAGTCTGGCAGCCTGTGCCACGTTACCCGTCGGAGGCAAAGTCAGCCAAGGGATGCGTGACATATCGCTTTCCCCCCAAGCCGCCACATCATGCGCCACAGCGCCCAAATCCGCGGTCAGTATCTCCGGTTTCCTGCACTCCTCCATTCGATGCTCTGTGGCAAGAGTCCAAAGCCTGTAGCACGTCCCAGCGCACAACCGTCCGGCACGTCCCGTTCGCTGATTGGCCATATCCAAACTCACACGGACCGTAGCCAAATGGCTCAAGCCGTTGCGTTGTTCAAAAAAAAGAGTGCGGCAAAGCCCCGAATCCACCACCACCCTGACGCCTTCTATAGTCAGGGATGTTTCAGCAATGGAAGTGGCGAGCACCACCTTTCGCTCACCAACGGCAGAAGGGAGTATGGCCTTACGCTGCTCTTGAGGCGACAACTGCCCGTAGAGCGGATAGATATGCGTAGTGCCAAGAGATGAGCCTATCGCCTCTTTGCAACGGAGGATTTCCGCCTGTCCGGGCAGGAATGCGAGGATGTCTCCCTCGTGTTTCGCATGGGCTTCACAGACCGCACGCGCCACCACTTCCGCCACATTCGTTGCCGTAGCCTCATCTTCCGCATGAAACACCTCGACTGGGAACATACGGCCTTCGCTCTCCACCACGGGAGCCTGCAAAGCCTGACTGACAGCCGAAGTATCAATGGTAGCCGACATCAGCACGATACGCAAATCAGGACGAACCACCTGCTGCGCTTCTCTGGTCAAGGCAAGCGCCACATCGGAAGCCAGACTACGTTCGTGAAATTCATCAAAAATCACCAGCGAGACACCATCCAGCATGGGATCGCTCACCAGCATACGCGAAAGAATACCCTCGGTCAGCACTTCGATGCGCGTCTTTGCGGATATTCTCTTTTCAAACCGCACACGATAGCCCACCGTCTCGCCCACTTTCTCATGCAGCAATTCTGCCATGCGTTCCGCCACCTGCTTTGCCGCCAAACGACGAGGTTCCAACATGAGGATTCTGCCCCCGCCGGCAATGGAATCCAGCAAAGTCAGCGGCAGCAAAGTGGATTTGCCCGCACCCGGAGGAGCCGTGATAATCAGTTTGTTTTGCTTCTTCAAAACCTCATTCACCTCATCGGCAATCGCAAATGCCGGAAGGTGGTTCACTTCGTCAATATAAGGGATTGTATTATTTTCGTTTGCCATGCCTGTTGGGGGGGAATTTTGCTGCATGATGCAAAAAAAACGGAGCATCATTTCGTACAAAGTTAGTTATTTTCTCGTTATCCATCTGATAAAGGAGACGACTATATACCACTTAAAAAAGTAGCGTTCTTTTCCCATGTCACTTCTTTTGTTTTCGGTCTTCCTTTTTTTCTTTACCGCTTTTTCGTAAATTTGCCCCAATTAGCAAGTAATTAACAGGCAGGACTATGTTGAAAATAACCTTTATCCTCCGATACAACTCATTTTTCGGAGAAAATCTTTTCATTGAAGGAGATATCAAAGAATTAAGCCAGAAAGGGAAAGCACTACCACTGGAATACACGGAGCATGGATGGACCATCACCGTGAAAACCAACAGTTCCCATTTCCGCTATTCTTATCATCTCATCAACCAACAGAACCAAATTCGCGCAGAGAAAAACCTTTGCCGCGAGTTCAGCGTTCCAGCCGGTTATAGTCACATCGTCATCTACGATGTGTTTCAAGATAGTTACACCGTGCCAACGCCTTTGCTCTCAACGGCTTTCACCAAAAGCATCATGTGCCACGACGAGAAGCAGATTGAAATCAAAGGCCGCTCCATTCCTGTTTCATTCAACATCACATGGCCCAACCTGCCAACCGGTCAAGATGTCAAGATCATCGGCAACACCGATGTGTTGGGAAATTGGAATGAGGAGAATGCTGTGCTCATGAACTGTAGCAACTACCCAGAGTTCTGCACCGTGACGGACGCCCACAAATTGTTTTTCCCACTGGAATACAAATATGTCATTTCCGACAAAGGCTGTCCGAAAGTACGCACTTGGGAAGATGGTGCCAACCACTACCTGTCCGTACCGCCATCGGATGCAGACTTCATCATCGTCAACGATAGCCGACCTCGCTTCCCGATTGCCGACTTCAAAGGCGCAGGAACAGCAGTTCCGGTTTTTTCGCTGCGTTCTCATGCCAGTTTTGGCGTAGGCGAATTCGCCGACTTGAAATTGATGGCAGACTGGGCTAAACTGACAGGACAACGCATCATCCAGATGCTTCCTATCAACGACACCACCATTCTGCACACAAAAAAAGACTCTTACCCATACAGTTCCATATCGGTGTTTGCGCTGCATCCGATGTATCTGCACCTCGATGACCTCGGCGAAATACCAAATGCGGACAAGTTCCGACAGATGCGCGACAAACTAAATGCCGCCAACGATGTGGACTATGAGCAGGTCAACGAACAGAAATGGGATTTCATCCGTTTGTTCTTCAAACGCGATGGAGCCGCCACCCTGAAAAGCCCTGACTTCCTCAACTTCTTCAATAAAAACAAGCACTGGCTTTGCGCCTACGCCGTGTTCAGTTTCCTGCGCGACCTGCACAAGACAGCCAACTACGAAGAATGGGGAGAGGATGCCGTTTACAACGAAGACAAAGTGGCAGCCTACTGCAAACCTTCCCATAAGAACTACAACGAAGTTGCCATTCATTT
Organism: Bacteroidales bacterium; assembly: GCA_045617885.1. Lineage (GTDB taxonomy): Bacteria > Bacteroidota > Bacteroidia > Bacteroidales > UBA3663 > Liminaster. Next base: position 11,681 of record JAZLJN010000033.1, read on the forward strand.
CTATGTGCAATATCATCTCGACAAGCAGTTGAAAGACGCTGTCGCCTACGCCCACCAGCAAGGCATCGCCATGAAAGGCGACATTCCAATCGGCGTGAACCGACACAGCGTTGAGGTGTGGATGAACACCCGCCTGTTCGACTGCAACGGCCAGGCAGGCGCTCCACCAGATTTCTTCTCTAAATTCGGACAGAACTGGGGATTCCCTATCTACAACTGGAACGAGATGAAAAAAGACGGCTACAGTTGGTGGTGCAACCGACTCAAAAAGATGTCGGACTATTTTGATGCCTACCGCATCGACCACATTCTCGGTTTCTTCCGCATTTTCCGCATCCCATCCGATGCAGAATTAGGGTTGCTCGGACAGTTTGCTCCAGCCCTCGCCATGACGAAAAAGGAAATCGAAGCCTATGGCGTGCCATTCAACGAAGATATGTGCAAGCCATTCATTCACGACGACTATCTGGAGGATCTGTTTGGCGACGACACCGAACTGGTGAAGAAAACATACTTGAAACCCATTGGCAACCACCAATATCAACTCAAGAAGGAGGTGGACAACCAGATAAAAATCAACGCGCTCATTCCTGCCAACGACAAAGCAAAGGCAAACATCCGTCTCGGACTCAAAATTCTCACTTGCCAAGTGCTGTTTGTCAAAGACATGAACGACAGTAAAAAATACCACCCTCGCATTTCCATGGGCGAAAGTTACGCTTTCAAAGCGCTGACCACAGCGCAAAAAGAGATGCTCGGCAAACTATACAACGATTTCTTCTTCGTGCGCAACGATAAGTTTTGGGGCGAAAACGCCATGGAGAAACTGCCAGCGCTAATCAACAGCAGCAGAATGATGGTATGCGGAGAAGACCTTGGCATGGTGCCAGGCTGCGTTCATCCAGTCATGGAAAAACTGGACATCCTCAGCCTTGAGATCCAGCGTATGCCAAAAGACTTCGGTGTGGAGTTTGGCGATTTGAGGCGTGTGCCATACATGAGTGTATGCACCAGCAGCAGCCACGACATGAGCACCATGCGTCAATGGTGGGAAGAAGACCGAGAGGTCACCCAACGCTATTTCAACAACGTGCTTCACGAATATGGCCCCGCTCCGCTTTTCTGCGAGCCTTGGGTTTGCCAGCGCATCATCGAGCATCACCTTGGCAGCGATGCCATGTGGGTGATTTTGCCTTTGCAAGACTGGATGGCGATGGATGGCGCCCTGCGCAACGACGAGACCTTTGCAGAGCGCATCAACGACCCGGGCAACCCAGACAACTACTGGCACTACCGTATGCACATCTGCCTTGAAGACCTCATCAAAGCCACCATGCTCAATCAGAAGATTTTGAGCCTGGTGAGATATTATGGCCGTTGATTTAGCACATTCTCCACGATGAAAGAAATATTATTAGTCATGCTGGGGAGCGGCATAGGCGGCGCACTCCGATTTCTCACAGGGAAAGGTATGTCTCACTTCGGACTGAATTTTCCACTTGGCACACTCACTGCCAACATTGCAGGTTGTCTGCTTATCGGTCTGTTCTGCGCATGGTCGCAGAAAGGGGCAATCGGTCCAGAGGTCAAACTCATGCTGACCGTTGGTCTTTGTGGAGGTTTCACCACATTCTCCACCTTCAGCAATGAAAACCTGGCCTTTCTCAGCAACGGACAGTGGGGCATGTTTGCCCTCTATACAGGCATCAGTTTAGCCTTAGGCTTAGGTGCCGTATGGCTGGGATGGACATTGGGGAAATGATGAAATAAGCCCGTCAACAAAACGGTAGAGAAAAATCATGCCAAACCGCCATACCTTTGGCTGACATAGTTGTATATGGTGTCGCGGTAATAGTTGATACTATCTTCGCTGTAACTCTCTGGAAGTTCCTGCCACAATACATCACGGATGGTGATGATGAGCGTTGCACGAGTTGTTGGCTTGTCGAAAGGATGATCCATACCTGCCAATTGTCCTTTTATTTTCGCAAGCAACTCAATGGCCACATCCTTCAGTTTCCTGACCTCCGTCTTTGACAAATCGTCTTTCAGCAAAAGGTCATACAGCGAGAGCTCTTCATCACTCTTGAAACCTTCCCGCACATAACGCTTCTCTTCTTCGCTGAGCGACTGAGACAGATGCATGAGTTCCTCAAAGGTTTTTTCTATCGTAGCACGATTTTGTTCCTGATTATAGGCTTGAATAATCTCTTGATACTTTTCGTAGAAGTTGATTCTGGATGGATTTTCTAATAACAATTGAGCCAGACGTTCTTGGAGCAACTCTTGAATATCTCTCAAAACGAGGTTTTTATCTTCTCGTTTAGCAAATTCACGTCTTAGCAGATCAAAGTCAATGCCGCTGATGTCGAATCTGCGTGCACCACTTTCTGCCGATATCTTGTGGTCACTATCAACTTCCAAATGCTCGTTCACAATGTCATTGATGGCAACACTAAGGTCGGTTATGTCGGCATGTTTGCGCTTCTTTTGCAGTTCCTTGTAGATAGCCTCCAGCGCATCCTTCTTTTTACGCATGTCTTCCGTAATATCTTCACGATTGAGATATTTCCAAAATCGGAGCAATGTAGTGGCAAAAGTACAGAACGACTTTCTGGTTTCAACTGTATCACACAGCAAGTTTGCAGCCTTCTTTAAGAGTGAGAGTTTATCAAAAGACCTTGCCTCAATGAGATCCTGCAATTCAAACCCCTTGTCGTGTAGGAATGTTTCTGCAGCAGCAATCACTTCCCACACATTCTTAATAAGTTCCTCCTTGTTGACCGTAGGGTCGTTGCCGCCTTCACCACCATCAGGATTAGCGGTATAGTCGGCTAATGCTTGGCGAAGAGCCTTAACAATACCAATATAATCGATGACCAGGCCGTTGGATTTGCCTTCCGCCACACGGTTAGCACGAGCAATCGTCTGCATCAGCGTATGCGCTTTCATGGGTTTGTCAATATAGAGACACGAGAGAGTCTTCACGTCAAAACCAGTCAGCCACATGGCACAGACGAACACCACACGCAACTTGCTGTCGGCATCCTTGAACTCCTTGTCCAGTTCCCTTTTCTCCATCTTCTCGCGATGAGGAGTGATATCGAGTCGCCATTTCTTGAATGTTTGTATCTCGTTCTGCTCCTGCGACACCACAACAGCCATTTCAGTTTCTTCCATCCATTGCAGTTTGCGCTTCATTTCCTGTACTTCCTGCTGCCAAGGGTCTTGGTCGATACGTTTACGCAAGGCATTGATTTCCTTCTGCCAATACTCCTGAACATAGTTGTACATACGGGCACAAGTAACCTTGTTGAAACTCACCATCATAGCCTTTCCGCTTGTCCAAAGGTCGCTATAAAGGCGCACGGAATCCTGTGCCACCACCCTCAGTCGTTCCTCTGCTGTGAGCAGATGGACTTCTTGCGCGAACTCACGTTCCAGTTTTGCTTGTTGTGAAGGTTCAAGATTCTCTTCATCAAGACGAGCAGCAATCTCGGCGTTAATCTCCGGATTCTTCAGTTCCTGTAGTTTCTCCCCACGATTTTCGTAAAAGAGGGGAACAGTTGCCTTATCCTCCACAGCGCGTTTGAAGTCATAGACAGACACATACTGTCCGAAGGTACGAGCTGTTATATTGTCATCACGCAACAATGGTGTACCAGTGAAGCCGATACGGTTTGCTGTAGGCAGCATGTGCATGAGGTTGTCAGCAAACACACCGTTCTGTGTGCGATGGGCTTCATCACTCATCACGATGATGTCGTGGTCGGGATAGATAGGTTCTGCATCTGCCTTATTGAACTTCTGTATCAGTGAGAAGATGAACGAAGGATTTCCTGTCAGCTTCTGCCTCAGATCATCGCCACTATGGGCAATGAACTGCTTGGCTTTCAATCCACCTAATAATCCGCAATTCTCGAAGGTATCGCTTATCTGCTTGTTCAGTTCATCGCGGTCGGTAAGCACCACGATGGTGGGCGAACCCTCAAACTTGCGTCTGATCTTCTGCGCCAGGAACACCATCGAATAACTCTTACCTGAGCCCTGTGTGTGCCAGAACACACCCAGTTTGCCCTTCATCGCCTCACGATGACGATACATCTCTACAGCTTGGTTCACACCCAGATACTGGTGGTTACGAGCCAAAATCTTTACTGTTGAACCACCGCTATGATCAAAGAGGATGAAATTCTCGAGCAAGTCCAAAAGGTTTTCTTTCCTGCAAATACCACGAAGCATCGTTGGTAACTCTATATTACCATGATCTAACTCTGTCAGTCGTTTCCACTCATGGAAGAACTCCCACTTAGCACCAACCGTGCCCACTCGGCTCTCCATGCCATTGCTCAACATGATCATAGCATTGAGGTGGAACAGATGAGGAATGGTGTCGAGGTAGTCGCGATAATTATCTGTATAGGCATTCTGAATGTCCTGGTCGTGGTTCTTCAATTCAATGAAGATAAGCGGAAGACCATTTACATAGCAAATGACATCTGCTCTGCGTTTGTGGATAGGTCCTTTTATCCAAAGTTCTCTTACGGCAAAAAACTCATTGTTATCAACATTGGCAAAGTCTATCACCCGGGCACGCACTTGCTCCGTCTCGCCGTTTGGCTTCAAGCGAGTTACAGGCACCCCATCACGCAGATACTGGTACTTTTCCTCGTTGATCTGCATCAGCGTCTGCGAACTCATGTAGCTGGTCATGAGCTCTGTGGCTTCAGTCATTTGTTTGTCTGTCATCCATGGATTGAGACGTTTCAAAGCCATGCGGAGATGACGTGTCAGCACGACCTCGCTTTGTGACTTGCGACCAAGTGTTCCTTGTTCGCCAAGTACCTCGCTATCAAAAGCGTAAACAGACTTCCAACCGAGTTCATTTTCCAAGAGCTCGGCTGTCGATTTCTGTACCAGCAGGTCTTCGCTAAAGTCTTTTGCCATGATTCTCTTCGTAGATTTAATCCAACAGTCCTCGTATATGTTTGTCAAAGTCAGAGTCTATCTGCTGACCTGGGTTGAATAGTTTGTATTCTTCTTCCGCTTTCTTATCTGCCTCGGCACGGCTTATCGTACCTTTGTCTGGCAATAAGGCATAACGGCGGAAGGTCAGGAATTCGTTTACGCTGGCAGCAAACTGTTCCATTGAGAAAGCGTTCTCGCGTTCGATGAGGTCTTCTATGTAGTCGAAATAACCAGTTACAGCTCGCTCCAACTGGCGAATCTCTTTCTCCGGCAGATAGTTCTTCGCTACCTTGGCGTCGGAAAGCAGTATGCGTCCATCAGGCGCATTCTTCCATGTCTGCAATCCCATGTTCTCCTTGGTGTGGTCGGCATTGGTGTAGATTATCTCAGGGGCTGTCTTTCCTGTTATGGCATAGTGGAAACGGTTCTGCACCATCTGAAAGAACTCGCGTGTGGTAGGCGATTTGCTATCATAGTCAAACGAACATTCGGCATAGATGTCGGTTATCTGTTGCCATATTCTGCGTTCGCTGGCACGGATGCTGCGAACTCTCTCCAGCAACTCACGGAAGTAGTCCTTGCCGAATGTTGTCTTGGCTTGTTTCAGTCGCTCATCATCCATGGCAAAACCTTTCTGAATGTATTCGTGCAACACCTTTGTTGCCCATTGGCGGAAACGTGTTGCTTTGAGGCTCGAAACACGGTAGCCAACGGCAATGATGGCATCGAGAGAGTAGAACTGTGTTAGGTAATTTTTTCCATCAGAGGCAGTAGCCGAGATTTTCTCGGTAACTGAATCTTTGTTTAGCTCTCCTGATGCAAAAATATCCTCCAAGTGAAGTCCTATATTGTCAGTACTACAGTCGAAGAGCTGTGCCATAGCCTTCTGCGTACACCACAGCGTCTCATCTTTTATGACGACTTGCACCTTGCCCTGATCGTCAGGCATGTTGTACAGGATAAATTGTATCTCGTTCATGTTTTGTTGCCTTTTCGTTTTATACTTCTATCTCACCACTCATCAGCTTGGGAAGCAAACGATCACGAGCTTCGGTGGGAGGCGTTAATCATTTCTTATATTCTTTCTTTAGGAACTCACAGTATTCCGCCAACGATTTCTTCATCACTTCACGTGGAATCAGCACTCGCTTGTACTCAGCTACCATCGTTGGGCTCATACTGCGGCAAAGGCTATATTCTACTTCTGCTTTATCTGCCGAAGGGCAGAGGATGATGCCGACAGATGGATTTTCGTTCGGACGTTTATAGTCACGATCGAGGGCTTCAAGATACATGTCCATCTTGCTGACGAACTCCGATTCGAAATCAACAGCTTTTAGTTCTATTGCCACCAGACATTGCAGAGCGCGATGATAGAACACAAGGTCAATGCGTTTGCGCTTACCTCCCACCTTCACGGTGTATTCATCATCAATGTATAGGAAATCCTTGCCAAGTTCAAGGACGAATTGCTTCATCTGTTTCACGAGCGAAGCATGAAGTTGTGGCTCGGTATGTTTAGCGTCCAGATTTAAGAAATCAATCAAGACTCTGTCCTTCAGCATGAACTCTGCATCTGGATATTGTTCTCGTAAAGCTGGAGTCATCTGTTTACCTTTAGCCATTATATCGCCGAAAGTTTGGTTAACGATACAACGACGCAATTCCAAAAAGGTTAGATGGTGTTGAGCAGAATACAACATATAGAACACCCGTTCTTCATTCTCGCGACATCTGTTAAGAATCTCTATATGATTAGAGAATGTCGTAAGGAAAAGAATACGAGGAATATCTGTAAAAGTTGTTTGTGCAGATATCATCTGCACAATTTCCGAGCCATCATTTTGTGCAGACGGCATCTGCACAATTGGACGTGCTTCTATTTGTGCAGTTTGCGATTGCACAAATTCGCTAAGCTTCAGTTGTTCGGTTACAGATTGGAACTTCAAGGAGCTATAATTGTCATAGAACATGACCATGTTATAAAGGTTACGCTTACCATAACCTCTTCGTTTCGGATTGTGTCTCTTCAGGTAATCAGCCAGCTCGCTCACTACATGATCGCCCCATTGCGCATTCTTCAATCGATCGGAGATGTAAGCGCCCACCTCCCAATACGTCTGCAATGCCTCTGCGTTCACCTTGGCAATGGCGGCATTGGCGTGCGCCGTTATTAAAGAGTCAACATAAGCAAATTCCTGTTCTAACTGTTGTATGTTTGAAATATTTGTAGTCATAGTTCTGGTGGCTTTTCGTTCTATACTTCTATCTCCCCACTCATCAACTTAGGAAGCAAGCGGTCACGGGCTTCGGTGAGGAGGCGGAGTTGGGATTGGATTCTCGACACATTATTTATGTATGGCGTTATCTTACTGGTAAACTCTTTCATTAGTTTTAATGGAGCGAGTGGGAATTTGTAAGCTTTCAAATCTGCCATTCGAATTCCTTTTTGAGCCGCTCCATGAGCGTGAGCTTTGCAATAATTCTGCACATCAGCACTCAATAGCATCAGGTACATAAACTCTTTTGACACCAAATCATTTGCTCGTAGTGTGAATACAGATTCGCTAACATTCCAATTGTTCGTTGGAACATCTATGAGACACACACGACCTATGGTACCTATACCAGAGAACAAAATGTCACCTGTTTTGAGGTCTGAGCGTTTGTTTATCTTTTCTATCGCATTATCATCAACCTTGTCACATTTATCGTCAAGATAGATGGTGTTATTAGCCATGTTCTTAATCGTGACATAATAATTATCACCATTACCCAGTACAAAGTTCTTTCGAGGATTAAGACCGGTAGTAACTTTGGATGTAACTTCGTTTATTGTGACAATCTCCCATCCCTCCGGCACTCCATCGATGATGGTTGTGCTTTCATGTCCGGGGAAGTGGAGGTCGATGAACCATTCCTGGTAGAGTCGCAGAGCAGCTTCTTCCAATAGCTTTATCTGCTTCTGATAATTCTCTATCAACGAGTCGTAGCGAGAGAGGATCGACGCTATGCGGCGCTGGGTATCTATTGGAGGTAAAGGCATCGGATATTCTTTTATAGATCCAATTGCAATACGCATTTGGTTTGCAGCACCTTTTCCTCGCATCTGAATGTAATTCTGAAAAATATAATACTTTGAGTAATAACCAAAGTATTGTTGATTCAGAATATTATCATCGTTAGTTCTTATACATACAGCATTTTGATTGAGGTAAAATCCTTCAACCAAAGAATTTACAATACACGATCTACCTGCAGATGAATTAACAAGGTTGGGATGTGACCCCACAGTTGCAATTATAACATCGTTAAGTTCCAATTTGTTCTTGGAATATTTTTCCTTTGCAGAAAAAGGCAGAAAACTTATTTCTTCAATGGAAAATCCTGATGTTTTGCAGTTTGTTACTTTAAGCACAGGAATACCCGAAGCAACATATTCTTTATCGCTCCAGGCTCCACCATTAACAAAAGAGCAAAGTTCTTCTAATCTATGTGTCGGGTATTCGTTCATCTTATGCTACACCAATCATTTTGTATTTTTGTCATCAAATCTATGGATTCTGCGTGAAGGACTTTTAATTCTTCATGAATCTCGTTCATACGACAAACAAAATCCACATCGTCATCTTCAACAGCTTTGACACCTACATAAACACCAGGCGTAAGACTGTAGTTCTTCTCGCTAATTTCGTCGATGGTGGCAATCTTGCAGAGCCCCAGCACGTCCTGATATTCTCCTTCAAGTCCGAACTTTGACGTAAGCCAAATGGCTTCATTGACCATGTCTTTGGTTTCGAGGGTAAAGGCAAGTTCAGCTTCATTGGTTGCAATGGTAGCCTTCAATTCATCCTTGTCATTTTTCCCTTTTGTCTTTTTGAGATCATCTTGTTGGTCTTTGATGTACTTTTTGTACATTGCCTCTTCTGAATTGAGTATTCCAAGAGCTTTCTCAAAAGTCATATCACGATCTTGCCATGAAACATTGTCATGTCTTTCGGCATGTTCACTAAGGGCATTCCAATATTCTCGAATCAGAGATTTGTACTTATCCTGTTCTCCTCTATAGAGGTGTACGATAGCTTGAAGGTTCTTCAACTGCCATTCCGTCCATTCATTCAAAGTGCGGTCAACAACTGTGTAATAGTTGCGAGCATCGATGAAGAGCACTCGGTTTTTGTTCTCCAAGCGTTTCGCCTTGTCGAAGAACCACAATGAGCATGGGAGCGAGAGAGTATAGAAGAAATTATTGCCCACACTCACCATCACATCCACATCACCTGTCAGCACGAGCTTCTCACGGATGTCGCGATCTTTGTTGGCACTATCAGTTGCCGAGGATGCCATAACAAAACCTGCACGTCCGTGGTCATTGAGGTAAGCATAGAAGTAGGAAATCCAGAGATAGTTGGCATTGCCAATCTCCTTGGTCTTTGCATTAACACCTGGCAAACCAAAAGGCAAACGACCAGCAGCCGATGCTGATTCTGACTTCACCTTATCAACATTGAATGGTGGATTAGCCATCACGTAGTCACACTTTCCTGCAAGGTTGTGTGCGTCATGATAGAAAGAATTGGCTTCGTCACCACTGACAATACGACCATTCAAACCATGAACAGCCATGTTCATTAGACAGAGTTGAGCATTGTATTCCACCTTCTCCTGACCATAGAATGTCATCTGAGTATTGGCATTCATGCCACCAGCATTCACAAAGTCACCTGTTTGAACGAACATACCACCAGAACCACAGGCTGGATCGAGCATCACACCTTGTTCCGGTTCCAACACATTGACAAGCATCTTAACCAATGACTTTGGAGTAAAGAACACACCATCGTCAGATGCTACCGCCTTGGCAAACTTCGAGAGGAAATACTCATAGATACGGCCTATGACATCACCACCTATCTCGTCAAGAGTTTTGTTGTTGAAGATTCGCAGGAGTTCACGCAACAGTTCATCACTGAACATGGTGTATGACTTAGGAAGAATACCTGTCAGTTGTTCGCTTTGTTCTTCGACCAATGTCATGGCATGGTTGACAGCTTCGCCCAGAGGTTGATCATCAGAGAGATTTACCAGATAATCGAACTGAGCTTCACGAGGAAGGAAGAGAGCACTCTTTGCGGCAAAATCGCTTGGCTCAACTGGCATCACACGACCACCACGACTTGTTCGATTCTTCAGCAATTCTGGTTCAACCATCTTGAAGCGGCTGTATGCGTATCTTAAAAACAGCAATGCCAATACCGGCATACAGTATTGGCTCGATGTCAGTTTACTACCTGCACGAAGTAAGTCAGCCGACTCCCAAAGGTCTGCTTCCAATTTGCGGATATTTATCTTGTCTGTCATGATGTCTTATCTTAAAGTTGGTCGTTGTTTTATTTGCCATTGTACGAAAGATTTATTCATTGCAAAAGTACAGATTTTTCCTGAAATAATTGCAAGAAACAACAAAAAAAACAATAAAAACTAATCATTTTCTTTGCTTTTTAGTTCAACTGGTACGGTTTAATGTCAAATTAGTGTAGGTATAACCTAACATAAGCGAAAAGGACAAAACACCCGGTAATGATTGAGAAGATGACTTATTTCAGGATTAATCCAGTGCAGATTTTACCATGGACCAGCTCCTTTTAATACATCCTGAAAGTCAATCCAGACATTGAGATCGGGAAAGAATTAGCATAAAAAACTCTTCGGCAAATGAAACACTTGCCGAAGAGTTTTTTTTTGAAAAATCATAATTTGTTCCCTCCTTGTAAAGCCGCGATATGCGGCAAAGCAGTTCGGAAAGGATTGGTTTATTCGATTGCCTTGATTGCAGGATAAAGGTACTTGTAGATGAGGTTCTGCTCACCCTGAAGATCCTGTGAATTAGCAGTAATGGCGATGATGGCATCCTGTGATGGCCATACGTAGATGTACTGTCCGAAAGCGCCATCTGCTCGATAAGAATCCTCGGGACTGATCCACATCTGGTAGCCATAGCCAAGCATCCAAGAGCAGTTGTCTGGTGTCAGGCCTCGCTCTGCCACATTGTCAGGACGTGAACCTGCAGGAACTGATGGCACCTGATATTTGGAAGCCTCAGCCACCCATGCCTCGCTGACGAGCTGCTGACCGTTCCACTTGCCTTTCTGAAGGAAAAGCTGGCCAAACTTTGCCATATCCTCTGTCTTAAGATGGAGACCCCATCCGCCACAGTTGATACCTTCAGGATTCTCCCACCACTCTGGCTGATCAATGTGGAGAGGCTGCCACAATCGGGCAGCAAGGAAATCATTGACTTTCTGACCTGTTACCTTCTGTACAATCGCAGAGAGCATGAAGGTTCCGATAGAATTGTAGCAATACCAGCTGCCCGGCTGCTTGGTAACGGGATGAGCCAGGAACTTACCTACCCAGTTGGTAGTAGTATCAACCTCTGCTGAAACGACACGAATGGCTGGTTCTGTCTCATGACCGCAATTCATGGTGAGCAGGTCATGTACAGTCATGGCACGGAGATTATCCGAGATCTCAGCAGGAAGCTGCTCTGGGAAGAAGTTGATGACAGGATCGCTGACACTGATCAGACCATCATCCACACACATACCTACAGCGGTGGCACAGAATGATTTGCTGACTGACCACATCACATGTGGCTTATCGGCAGCCGCTTCGCCCATCCACTGTTCCAGGAGCACGTTACCATGTTTGAGCACCATGACGCTCTCAAAAAGTACGCCATCCGTAGTATCAGCTTCGGCCAGCATGGCATCCACAGCGGAACGCAGGTCTGCAGGGGTCTCTACGCGTGGCAGATCAATAATCTCTGCAGGTGCCTCCTGCTTCTGCGTACAGGCAGAAAAGCAAGAAAGAAGACTCGTGAAAAGAGTCAAAGAGAGAAAAAAGTTCTTCATCGTTTGATTGTGTAAAAAAGTGTTATAGTGCAGGAATGAAAAATAGTGAACAGAGAAATTGCAACAGATGCAGGCTCTATTCACTATTATCTATTATAGTTCAATCAATGAATCAATAAGCGAAGAGAGGATAGTCAGCCATCTTGGCATTAACCTCACCGCGAACCTTAGCAATGACTGCCTCATTCTCAGGATCGTTGAGCACCTCCTCAATCCAAGCAGCCACCTGAACCATCAAATCCTCCTTAGCACCACGGGTAGTGATAGCTGGAGTACCGAGACGGATACCAGAGGTCTGGAATGCTGAACGTGAATCGAATGGAACCATATTCTTGTTGGCAGTGATGTCAGCTGCTACGAGAGCCTTCTCTGCCACCTTGCCGGTGAGCTCTGGATACTTGGTGCGAAGATCCACGAGCATAGAGTGATTATCAGTACCGCCAGAAATGATCTTGAAGCCACGCTTGGTAAGTTCCTCTGCCAGCACGGCAGCATTCTTCTTCACCTGAAGAGCATACTCCTTAAACTCTGGCTGGAGAATCTCACCGAAGGCAACAGCCTTGGCTGCGATGACGTGCTCAAGAGGACCACCCTGTGTGCCAGGGAAGACTGAACTGTCAAGGCAAGCAGACATCATCTTCACCTCACCCTTTGGAGTCTTGATGCCCTTTGGATTAGGGAAGTCAACACCCATCATGATAGCACCGCCACGAGGACCGCGAAGAGACTTGTGAGTAGTAGTAGTAACGATGTGAGCATACTTAACAGGATTCTCAAGCAGACCTGCAGCGATTAGGCCAGCCGGGTGAGCCATGTCAATCATAAGGATAGCACCTACCTTATCTGCAATCTCACGCATACGCTTGTAATCCCACTCACGGCTGTAAGCTGAACCGCCACCGATGATGAGCTTTGGCTTGTTCTCAAGTGCAAGCTGCTCCATCTGGTCATAATCTACTCGGCCTGTCTCCTCATTAAGGTTGTAGGCAACTGGCTTGTAAAGGATACCTGAGCTATTCACAGCAGAACCATGAGAAAGGTGACCACCATGAGCCAGATTCAGGCCCATAAAGGTATCACCGGCATTGAGCACTGCAGCAAGGACTGCCTCATTAGCCTGCGCACCAGAGTGAGGCTGAACATTTGCCCAGCATGCGCCAAAGATCTCCTTCAGGCGATCAATAGCAAGCTGCTCCACCTTATCTACGACCTGACAACCACCGTAGTAACGCTTACCTGGGTAACCTTCAGCATATTTGTTGGTAAGAACTGAACCCATAGCCTCAAGGACCTGGTCACTTACGATGTTCTCTGATGCGATAAGCTCAATGCCCTTCATCTGGCGCTGACGCTCTTCACTGATCAAATCAAAAAGGAGATTGTCTCTTTTCATTTTCTTTTCTTAATTATTATAGTTGTTTCTTTGTTGTATTCTTAACTTTAACTGCCTGTTCATCCTGCGGCGGCCAGTTCCATGACGGACGCACATACTGAATGATTGAATCCGGGACGCTGACCTCACGCCTCTCAACAGGACGCGTGGCTGGAATGCTTGCAGTAGTTACGGAACCTTCAGCTTCAGGTCCAATGATGACTGTCATACCCAGCGTGACGCGATTGTGAAGATCTTCTACATCTTCATTGACCAGACGGATACATCCCTCAGTGGCTCGGGTTCCGATACTCTCGGGAGCATGGGTTCCATGAATGCCTATACCGCTGAAGCCAGGCGTATCCAGACGCAAGAACCAAGGTCCGTAGGCATGAGGAATGTAACCATTGCCATCATGGAAATTATGACCCCATCCAGAAGCCTCCTGAATCTGCTTGAGAGAGAAAACACCTTCAGGCGTCTTCATGTCTCCCTTGGTACGCTTGTGACCTACATTCTTGCCACATGCCATTGGATAAATCCGGATAACATTGCCCTGACTATCAGCCAGCGTAAGGGTCATCTCCTTCTTGCTGACGTAAATGAGACCCTTGCTCATATCAGGATGATAGCGTGAAATGATTGCCTGGAGATTTTCGGCAAATCCCAAGTGAATAAAAGCCAACGAAAGGCACAGCACAACCAAAACACGTTTCATTTGCTGCAAAGATAGTTAAAAAATATTGAAAATGAGCAAACCGAATAGCAAAAAAATGCAGACAAAAGAGAAAAAACTGCAAAAAGTGGATGATTGACGAATAAAAATTGCAAAATGCATCAATTTATTACTTCTTCATCCATAATATCGACATCCCCCTCACCTGGCTTGACCACACCGGATTTAGCAGCTCTGGCAATCTCCTTCAAACGACGTTTCTCCTCACGCTCCCGACGCAATTCATCCAGATAGCCAGCCGTGATAATACCGGAAGGCAATGCGATGATAGCCACGCCCATAATGGCTGATACCATAGATACAACACGACCGAGTGTCGTAGTAGGGAATATGTCTCCATATCCCACAGTAGTAAGGGTACAAGCTGCCCAATAAATGGCATCAAAGAAGGTATCGAACATGTGATTGTCACCTGGCTCCTCCACATTGTACATAATCAATGCCGTAACAAAGATATAGAACATGGCAAACGACAGTACGGTAAGCAGCGTGCCACGCTCACGGTTAAGCACGTTGAGCATGATGCGAAGAGGCTGATAGTAACGGACAAAGCGGATCAGGCGGAGCAGTTTGAGCAGACGCGCCATACGAAGCACCTTGAATGCACCGTTGATGAGATTGAGCGAAGGCAAGATGGACAGCATGTCCAGAATAGCCATCGGAGTAAACGGATAGATGACAAAACGTAGCCAACGACGCTTGATGTTGGGCAGATGGAGGTCGGCTGTAAGCAGTCGCAGTATGTAATCAACAATAAAGACACTACATGAGATATAGTCCATCCAGACAAGTACAGGATGACTATGGCGGAATAGTAAAGGAGCGATGCCGAAACCAATCATCAGCATCATGAAGTCATCGAAAAGAGAAGAGAGGAGATTCACACCCTTCTGACGACCTGCTGGTTCAAGAATATTATATAGTGTCTGGCGAAAACCCATAATAAAAACTTATTTTGGGTGCAAAGATAAGTGCTTTTTTCGATACAACAAAATTATTGGCATGAAAGAAACGTTTTTTGATTAAGATTGTTGGCAGATTGAGCAAAAATGAGTATCTTTGCGCGCAAAATATAAAACATGATGACAATACAGAATACAGAAATAATCAAGAAACAGGTAATTGAAGCATTAGGATTTGACCACCTGAACACGATGCAGGAGAGCATGTGCCAAACCGCCAGCCAAGGGAAAGACATACTCCTGCTCTCCCCTACCGGTAGCGGCAAAACGGTAGCCTTCCTGTTGTCTGTCCTGCTTCAGGATGGTAGCGCTCTCATCATTGCTCCTTCACGCGAACTGGCACAGCAGATTCGTGACGTGTGGCAAAAAATGCATACCGGCGTACGCTGCGTGGCATGTTATGGCGGACATGATCTCCGCACGGAACAGGATCAGCTGCAGTCACTCATCGACAGCGACTCACAGATGCAGCGATGCCTGATAGTAGGCACACCCGGCCGACTGAAAGACCATCTGGAAAGAGGTAGTTTCCCTCCAGCACAAATCCAGATGCTGGTGATTGACGAGTTTGACAAATCGCTGGAACTTGGTTTTGAGGAGGAGATGCACTATCTGACAGATCAGCTCACCGGAGTCAGCCAGCGAATCTTCACCTCTGCTACGCACGCCGTGCCGATTGCCCCCTGGACAGGATTCCACAACTACGAGCAGCTGGATTTCGGCACAGATGAGAAGGAATCGGACAAAGAGACTCTGCAGGCATATCAGATCAAGTCACCCGTGCCGGACAAGCTCGAGACGCTGAAGGAGCTGCTCCTTGCCTTGCCACCGGATGAAGAAGGTTCACCAGCCACAGCAATCATCTTTGCCAATTACCGCGAGGCAGCCGAACGCATAGCTCATTACCTACAGGAAGAGGGTATTGAGAGCGCGCTCTATCACGGCGGCCTCGAACAGGAATACCGCGATAAAGCACTCATAAGATTCCGCGGTCGCAGTATCTCGCTGCTGGTAAGCACAGATCTGGCATCCCGCGGATTGGATATCCCAGAGGTCGGACATGTGATTCATTACCATCTGCCTCAAAGCGAAGAGGCTTGGACCCACCGCAACGGACGAACAGCGCGTGCCGGAGCTTCAGGCTCCTCATACATCATCCTGGGACCGAACGAGATGATGCCGGAGTATATCCCTGACAATCTGCCATTCTTCTCGCTCAAACGCAAGGTCAAATCGCTGCTCTCGCCTAATGTAACCGTCTATATCGGCAGAGGCAAGAAGGAGAAAATCTCCAAAGGTGACGTGGCTGGCTTCTTCATCAAGAATGGAGGACTTCAGGGTTCAGACCTCGGACGAATTGACATTCTGGACCACTGTGCCTATGTAGCCATAAAGCGCTCGGTGGCACAGGCTGCCATTGAGAAAGTAAAAGGGCTCAAGATCAAAGGAGAGAAGACGCTCTACAAGATTGTGAGCGGCTCCTGACCACCAAGTTTTTTCACACAGCAGGCAATAAACCTCGCTCGTGCGCGTTAAATATTTTGTGAAATCTCAAAAAAAGAAAAGATATGGAACTAGTAGATCGTTTCCTCAACTATGTTAAGGTCTTTACGACCAGTGATGAAGAGAGTGGTGTAACCCCAAGTACCCCCGGACAGATGGTATTCGCCCAGCAACTGCGAGATGAACTTGTAGCACTGGGATTTGATGAGGTGGTGCTCGATGACAACGGATACCTCTATGCTACCCTTCCTGCATCAGCCGGAAAGGAGCAGGTCAGCACGGTAGGATTCATTGCTCACATGGATACCGCTCCTGATATGAGTGGCAAAGACGTGAAGCCACGCATCGTAGAGAAATATGACGGCAAGGATATTGTGCTCAACGAGGCTCAAGGCATCGTAATGACAACTGAGAAGTTCCCCGAACTGCTGCAGCACGTAGGCGAGGATCTTATCGTGACTGACGGCACTACCCTGCTTGGCGCTGACGACAAGGCGGGCATTGCTGAAATCATCTCTGCCATGCTTTACCTGCGTGAGCATCCAGAGATCAAGCACGGCAAAGTACGTATTGCCTTCAATCCTGATGAGGAAATCGGACTGGGCGCACATAAGTTTAATGTGGAACTCTTCGGCTGCGAATTTGCCTATACAATGGACGGCGGTGAAGTAGGTGAGCTGGAGTTTGAGAATTTCAATGCAGCCTCTGCCAAAGTAATCCTGAAGGGTGCCAACGTTCATCCTGGCACTGCAAAGGACAAGATGATCAACGCTTCGCTGCTGGCAATGGATTTTGCAGCACAGCTGCCAGAAGAGGAGCGCCCAGAGCATACAGAGGGTTACGAAGGCTTCTATCACCTCATTCACATGGAGGGTGGCGTTGAGCAGGCAACACTCTCATACATCATCCGCGACCATAACCGCGAACTCTTTGAAGTACGCAAGCAGAATATGCTCAGCATAGCAGAGAATCTCAATGCACAGCATCCTGGCTGCTGCGAGGTGGTGCTCAAGGATCAGTACTACAACATGATTGAAGAGGTAGAGAAAGCTGACCAGAAGCGTGCAGCAGAGGGCAAGCAGGGCATTGTAGAGATTGCCAAGCGTGCCATCATGGAGGCTGGCGTGGCGCTTAAGGTACAGCCTATCCGTGGCGGTACTGATGGTGCCCAGCTCTCATTCAAGGGTCTGCCTTGTCCAAATATCTTTGCAGGCGGCATGAACATGCATGGCCGCTATGAGTATGTGCCTATCCAGTCAATGGAGAAGGCTATGATGACTGTGGTGAACATCTGCAAGATTGTGGCAGAATAAACTTGCACTAACCCAAAGCACAAAGAATGATCTACAAGATATCCGTTGACAAAGATAATCTGCGCGACAACCAGCTCATTGACCTGCCTGCCAGCAAGTCGCTCTCTAATCGTGCCCTTATCATGCAGGCACTCTGCGCTGAACCCTGCACTCTGACGCACATCAGTGACTGTGATGACACGGTGGTGATGCAGCGGGCCTTCAAGACCATTGCCCAACACAGTTCGGCAGAGCCAGCCGTTATCGATATCGGTGCGGCGGGCACTTCCATGCGCTTCCTGACCGCATACTTTGCAACCCGTGAGGGTGCAGAGGTAATCATGACCGGAACGGAGCGTATGAAGCAGCGTCCCATACAGATTCTGGTGGATGCTCTGCGTGCGCTGGGTGCCGAGATTGAATATCTTGAGGCTGAAGGCTGTCCGCCGCTCCGCATTCACGGACGGCACCTCAATGGCGGCACATTGAGCATCGATGGCAGCACATCGAGCCAATACATCTCTGCACTGCTCATGGTGGCCCCCACTTTGACCAATGGTTTGCAACTTACGCTTTTGGGCGAAGTCACCAGCCGGCCTTACATCCTTATGACGCTGGGAATGATGCGCGAATTCGGCATTGAATCCATCTGGGAGGGCAATCTGATCAGCATCGCACCACAGACTTACAAAGCACAGACTTACGAGGTGGAGAGCGACTGGAGCGCGGCAAGCTACTGGTACGAGGTACTTGATGCTGCCGCTGACACACAGCTGAAGACAATCCGTCTGAAAGGTCTGCATCAGGAGAGTTTTCAGGGTGACTGTCATATTGCCGACTATTTTGCACCATTGGGCATCACAACGGCTTTCTCGCCTGAAGGGGTTACTATCAGTCGCAACGAAGCGGATGACAGGTTACCAGAACAACTTGTCTGGGACATGACAGAGCAGCCTGACCTGGCGCAAACCGTGATTGCTGCCTACTCTATCGATGACATTGCGTTCGACATCTGCGGACTGCACACCCTTCGCATCAAAGAGACTGACAGAATCTCAGCGCTGGAAAACGAACTGAAGAAACTGGGATACGTCATCCATGACCGCGACAATGACCGCATGATGTATGACCATGAGCGAACAGAGGCAGAGCCCTTGCCTGTCATAGCCACCTATAAGGATCATCGCATGGCTATGGCTTTTGCTCCTTTGGCGCTGTCGTGGGGCGATCTGTGCATCGATAACCCAGAAGTTGTCTCCAAGTCTTATCCCCGATACTGGGAGCATCTGAAGCAAATTGGTTTCAACGTAAGTGAGAACTAAATTACGGATATATTTTTTGAAATAATATGATTTATCTCATATCTGCCCTTGTCGTTCTGGTGCTGGCAGTAGCCATTCCTTCGATTATTGGGCATAAACGATATAAGAAGCGCGTGGAAGAGGGAACGGCGAAACCCGACGAGACCTCTCCGCTGGAAGTTACCAAGGAGGTACCAGAGGAATGCTGCGGACAGCACGCCACCTGCGAACGTGACTCTCTGCTCGCCGCCGTCTCAAAGGAGATCATCTATTATGCCGATGAGGAACTCGACCAATATAAAGGCAGGGAATCCGATGAATATACAGAAGAGGAGGCAGAAGAATTTGCCCAGATCTTCTACGAACTGAAGGAGATTGAGGTGGCTGGTTGGGTACGCTCTCTACAACTCCGCCAGATCAATCTGCCAGAACAGCTGATGGATGAAGTGCTTCTTGTGGTAAGAGAACGGCGATTCCAGTCAGTGGGTGCTGACGGAACAGATCATAGTGAAGACAAAGTCAAAGGTGGTAATTAACTGCTGATCCCTCTTAATAATAATGAACAGAAGGATACGTAACATACAGCACGTCATAGTCATCGCATGCATTGCGATGACTATGATTGTATGCCTATGCGGATGCAAAAGCAATACGGCTGTGACGCGAGCCTTCAAAGGCATGACCACCAAATACAACCTCCACTTCAACGGCAATGAGGCATACAAAGAGGGACTCAAAGCTATGGAGGAGACTCATGACGAGGAGTTCAGCCAACGCATCTGGCTCCATCCCGTCTATAAGCAGGTTGGAAAGAAAGAACCTGGTAGCAACAGCCACTTTGACCGAGCCATAGAGAAGAGCAAAATGGCACTGCAGCGCCGCAGCATCAACAACAAGCCCAAAAACAAGGGTAAGAATAACCCGGAATACAAGCAATGGCTGCAGCGAGGCGAGTACAATCCATATATGCACAATGTATGGCTGTTGAGCGGAAAGGCGCAATTCATGAAGGGTGACTTCAACGCTGCTGCCACTACTTTCTCATACATCATTCGGCATTTCTGGTGGCGTCCTTATACAATAGCAGACTGTCACATCTGGCTCGCCAGAGTTTATGCGGTGCAAGGTTACGGATTCGATGCCGAGGCAGAACTCGGACTGGTGATTCCTGCCAAGCAATACCAGAGTCAGGAACAGTTGAGCAAGCTTCAGGCATATAAGGACATGACCCGCTCTATGCGTCAGGCATTCTCATTGGCACAGGCAGAAATACTGCTTTCACGCAAAGAGAGCGCCACTCAAGCTGTGGAATATCTGAAGGCTGGACGTGGTGCCTTCTATACCCAAGCCCAGAAGATCCGCTGTGATTACCTCATTGCCCAGCTACTGGAGGAAAGAGGAGACTACCAGCAGGCATACGAACTGTATGGCAAGCTCGGTCATAAAGGAAAAGACTACAAGACACAGTTCAATGCGAAGATTGCCCAGGTAAGCGTGATGGCTAAACGTGCCGGCATCAATGATTCGGTACAAGGGAGACCTGCTAACGCCAAGACACTGCGCCAGATGGAACGCAAGCTGAATGCCATGCGCCACCAGTACCGCAATGAAGACTATCTGGATCAAATCTATTACGGACTGGGCAATGTTGCCCTGATGCAGGGTGATACGGTCAAAGCCATCGTACATCTGGAGAATGCTCTTGAGAAGAGTAAGCGCAACGGCACAGATAAGGCGGTGGCAGCCTTGCGTCTGGGTGAAGTGGCATTCATTCAGGAAGATTATGTCAGAGCGCAGAAGGCCTACAGCACCGCTATGGGCATCATCAACAAGGAATATCCTGACTACGAACGCCTGTCAAAATTGAGCAACGTACTGGATGAGCTTCAGACGCATGCCGAGACCGTACAGCTTCAGGATAGCCTGCTGGAATTAAGCCAGCTGCCAGAAGAAGAGCTCCACAAGGTAATAGACAACATCATCAAGGAGTTGATCAAAGCCGAGAAGAAGGCTGCAGAGGAGGAAAGCCTTGCCGAATACGAATCAAAAAAGGCTGGCAATGTAGATCCACTGGCACAGAATACCACTCCTCAACCATCAGTTGGGCAGCAGGACAAGTCATGGTACTTCTATAACCCAAGCCTGGTGAGCGCAGGTAAGACAGACTTCCAGCGCAAGTGGGGCAGCAGAAAACCAGAGGATGACTGGAGAAGAAAGAACAAGACGGAAACCGTCACGTTCGAAGAAGAGGACAATGCAGAGATGGCGGACAATGATCAGGAACCGGTGAAAGAATCTGGTGAAGACTCTCCTGCATCTGACAATGCATCAACTACTGCAACCGCCAATGAGAGCGAACAGAATGACAATGCGAATGACCCTCATCAGCGGGAATACTATCTGGCACAGATTCCGTTCACCGAAGAGCAGAAGACCAACGCCAATCAGCTCATCGAGGAGGGAATGTACAACATGGGCGTAATCATCAATGAGAAACTGGAGAACTTCCCGTTGGCTATACGCACCTTTGTACAGATGGAACAGCGCTATCCGGAGACGGAACATAGAGTGGACATGTACTATGCTATATATTTAATGTATATGCGAATGGGCGACATGTCCCAGAGGAAAGGCGATACTGGCAGCCAGAAGAAATATCTGGCTGAAGCCGAACTCTGGAGACACAAGCTTACTGATAACTATCCGGAGAGTGCCTACGGTGTGGCAGTAAGCGATCCGAACTACATAGAGACACTCCGCTACATGGTGGCTCATGAAGACTCGCTATACATAGAAACCTACGAAGCCTATCTGACCGGCAACACCCAGGTGGTACATGACAACTTCAACTTTGTCCATGAGAAGTGGCCACTGTCCAAGCTGATGCCGAAATTCCAGTTCCTCCACGCTTTGAGCTACGTACAGGATGGTGATGGTGACTCATTCAAGGATAATCTGGAATCGCTGACCGCTACCTATCCGCAGAGTGACGTCTCACCATTGGCAAGCCTGATGCTGAAGGGTTATCGCGAAGGTCGTGAACTGCAAATGGGCACCACCGCGCGCGGTATGGTATGGGGCACTTCGCTGCGAGGCAGTGGCGAGGGAGCTTTGGCAGACTCTACTATGCAGTTCCTGGATGATGATAATGTGGCGCATCTGCTGCTGCTTGCTTTTAAGACCGATTCGCTCATGTATCAGGTGGATACGCTCAATGCGCAGGTGTCACGCAACAATCTGCTGTTTGAGATTGCCAAATTCAACTTTGAGAATTATCTGGTCAAGGACTTTGACCTTGAAATCATCGATACGGGTAATGGTTTGAGTGTACTTGTGATCAGCGGATTCAGCAATCTGCAAGAGCTCATTGACTATCATGACCGCATAGACAATTCTGATACCTTCTGGCTGCCTGAATCCATCACACAGATTGATATCAGTGATCCGAACTTCCGACTCCTGCTTCAGGGCAAGACCTTCGAGGATTATTTCCAATGGGTGACGGAGACCTACGGAAGCGACGAGACAGACAACGGAGAAGAAACTCCCCCAACGCAATAACAACATTAATATTTATAAGGAATTGAATCCACAAATCCTCTGGGCTGACGACGAGATAGATCTCCTGAAGCCTCATATCATGTTCCTCCAGAAGAAAGGATATGACGTAGTGACCATGACCAATGGTCAGGACGCGCTTGACTATGTACGCAATCATGCCGTTGACCTCGTCTTCCTTGACGAAAATATGCCTGGTTTGACAGGTCTGGAAACCTTATCTACACTCAAGGAGATAGCCCCCTCACTCCCAGTAGTAATGATTACGAAGAGCGAGGAAGAGGATATCATGGATCAGGCAATAGGATCAAAGATTGCCGACTACCTGATCAAACCTGTACTGCCCAACCAGATGCTGATGAGCATCAAGAAGCATGTACATGGCCGAGAGATTACCCAGCAGCAGCAAACCACTGGATACCAGCAGGACTTCGGACGCCTCTCCATGTCAATCGGTGATGCCAGAAGCTTTGAGGACTGGGTTGATATCTACAAGCGACTCGTCTATTGGGAGACTGAACTCTCTGCCAGCGCCGATCCCCAGCTCAATTCAATGCTTCTGATGCAGAAAGAGGAGGCAAACACCGCTTTCTATAAGTATGTCAAGAAGAATTACAAGGACTGGGTAGCGCCTTTGGTCAATAAGACGAATACCGGGAAAAACGGTTATCTGAATCAAGGAATCAGCAGCCGCCACACGAAATCTGTAGCTGAAGAGACTCGAACTGGTGCTCCGTTGATGAGCCCGGAGCTTTTTAAGCAGCGCGTCTTCCCGCTTTTGGACAATGGCGAGAAAATCTTCTTCATTGTGATAGACAATTTCCGTTTGGATCAGTGGCGTGCCATCCAGCCTATCTTGAGCGAATTCTTCACCTGCCAGGAGGACGTTTATTGCTCTATCCTCCCCACCTCTACCCAGTATGCCCGAAATGCAATCTTCAGCGGATTAATGCCTGACCAGATTGCCTCCATGTTTCCTGACCTCTGGGTGGACGAAGACGAGGAAGAGGGCAAGAATCTCAACGAGGCGCCACTCATCCAGACACAGCTCGACCGCTATCGCAAGAACTATGAATTCTCCTATCATAAGATCAACGAGAACAGTTATGGCGAACGTCTGGTAGGTTCACTGAAGGGACTTGGTCGCTATCCGCTCAATGTCATTGTGATGAACTTCATCGATATGTTGAGCCATGCACGCACGGAGATAAAGACAGTGCGAGAGCTTGCTTCAAATGAAGCCGCTTACCGTGCCTTGACCAAAACCTGGCTGGAACACTCTTCTACCATGGAAATCTTCCGCACCATTGCCGAAATGGGCTACAAGGTAATCCTGACTACAGATCACGGTTCCATCCGCTGTGACAATCCAGTAAAGATTGTAGGTGATAAGAATGTAAACAGTAACCTGCGCTACAAACTCGGCAAGAATCTCAATTCCCAGAGCAAGCAGCTCTACTGGATAGAGCATCCACAGGAATACGGACTGCCTGTGCTCAATCTCAGCACGCAGTACGCTATCTGTGGTGTTCATGACTTCTTTGCCTACCCCAACAACTACAATTACTACGTGCAGTATTACAAAGATACTTTCCAGCACGGCGGCATCTCTCTTGAAGAAATGCTAATCCCGCTCATCACGCTTACACCAAGGTAATCAGCATGCTCTATTGCGATCTCATACTACCGGTACCGCTCAATCAGACATTCACCTATATCATCCCCGAGCAAGAGGAGGATAAGGTGAGAGTCGGTATGCGTGTAATGGCTCCATTCGGTCGCAATCACAGCTACACGGGAATCATCATCGGTCTTTCCCCCCATCGGAAAGAGACCAGCTATGAGATGAAGGCGATTACTAAAGTGCTTGATGATACTCCTATCATCCGGCATCCGCAGTTTCCCCTTTGGCAATGGATAGCTGATTATTACATGTGCCCTATCGGTGATGTAATGAAGGCAGCCCTCCCGTCAGAGCTCAAACCTGAAGAGGGAAAGGAGGGAACCATCCGCGAGAATTTCCATGCAAAGACCCGTGTGATGGTAAGGATTACTATCCCCTCTTTTGACGAAACGGATGATGAAGCACAGCCGTCAGGGAGCGGCAAAGGTGACGGACTGGAACGTGCTTTTGACTCGCTACGACGCAGCCCGCAGCAACAGGCGCTCTTCATGAAACTGCTTGACATGAGCCATGTGTTGCAGAAGAAACAGGCTGATCCCGTACCGAAGGAGGTACTGCTGAAGGCAAGCAATACAAGCACGCAGATCTTCAATGAGCTGCAGAAGAAAGGGCTGCTCACCACTTACGAAGAGGAGGTATCCCGACTGGATACGGGCGATGATGCCTACCAGCAGCAAACCACCGAACCGCCTCATCCACTCAGCGAAATGCAGCAGGTAGCTTTCAGACAGATCTGCCATCAGTTTCATGAGCGTCAGGTTTGTCTGCTGCATGGCGTCACTTCGTCAGGTAAAACAGAGATCTACGTCCATCTGATCAAAGAGGTCATGTCACAAGGAAGACAAGCACTACTGATGGTCCCGGAAATAGCTTTGACCACACAATTATGTTTGAGGCTCAGGCGCGTATTCGGCAAGCAGATGCTTGTATATCATTCCAAACTTTCAGATACCGAACGCGTAGAGATCTGGAAGAAAATGCTGACAGATGGCAATCGTCCGAAACTGATAGTGGGCGTCCGTTCTTCCGTCTTTCTGCCTTTCGGACAACTGGGACTCATCATTGTGGATGAAGAACATGAACCCAGCTACAAGCAGCAAGACCCGGCGCCTCGCTACAACGGCCGAGACGTAGCCATTGTCCTTGCCATGCGTCATGGCGCAAAGGTATTGCTTGGAAGTGCCACGCCAAGCCTTGAAAGCTACTATCTGGCACAGAATGGTAAATACGGATTGGTGCATCTGACCGAACGCCATGCTGGAGTCTCCATGCCAACTATCTCACTCGTGCCCCGTTTTGAGAAAAATGCAAAGCAGCATGAGGGACCTTTCACTCCCACCCTGCTCCAGCGGATTGAGCATTCACTGATGGCAGGCAAACAGGCAATTCTCTTTCAGAACCGCCGAGGATATGCCCAACAAGTGGAGTGTGTGCAGTGTGGCTGGACGCCAAGATGTCCCCGCTGTGACGTGACGCTCACCTATCATAAGCGCACGCGTAATCTGCAATGCCACTACTGCGGCTATCAGATGCCCTGGCCCTCCAGCTGCCCTTTGTGCGGCAACAGACGACTTGACGGACAGGGATTCGGCACTGAACGCATCGAAGAGACTCTGCAGGAGCTCATTCCGCTTGCCAAACCCGTGCGTATGGATACCGACACTACAGGAAGCCGGAAAAGCTATGAGCGAATCATCCAGGACTTCGAGCAGAAACGGTCAAATGTACTTATCGGAACGCAGATGGTCTCCAAAGGCCTTGACTTCAGTGAGGTGCAGACAGTGGGCATTCTCAATGCCGATGCACTGATGAACTTTCCTGATTTCCGTTCGCATGAGCGTGCTTTCCAGCTGATGGAACAGGTAGCAGGACGTGCCGGAAGACGCCAGGGACAGGAGGGAGAGGTGCTCATCCAGTGTGGCGACGTCCGTAACCGTCTTCTCCAGCAAGTCGTGAAGCATGACTACCTTCAGATGGCAGAGACACAGCTACAGGATCGCAAGAAATACGGCTATCCGCCTTTTACCCGCCTCATCATGATCTATCTGAAGGGCCGCTATGAAGACCGGCTTGAGAAACTGGCAGCACAATATGCCAATCAGTTGAGAATGACTTTCGGTCAGCGCGTATTAGGTCCGGAGAGCCCAGGCATCGCGCGTATTAAGAATATGTATATACGGCAGATTCTGCTTAAGGTAGAGCGTGAAGCCTCCACCACAGAGGTACGAAAACTGCTTTTGCAGATTCAGTCTTATATGCAGCAGGACCAGCAGGAATTTGCCCGCATTGTATTCTATTATGATGTGGATCCGATGTAGAAAGCAGGAAATCGAAAAATAAAAATGAGCAAAAAAATCGCTATTATCAATGACATATCTGGGTATGGCAGATGCAGTATCTCAGTCATACAGCCTATTGTGAGCCATCTTGGCGTACAGGGCTGCCCCTTGCCCACCGCCATCTTCTCTAACCATACCGGATTCCCAAGTTTTTTCCGTGAAGACTTTACGGAGAAGATGCCTCTGTATATAAATGAGTGGAAGAAGCTCGACCTGCAGTTTGACGGAATCATGACAGGATTTCTCGGTTCTGCCAAACAGATTGGGATTGTAGAGCAGTTTATCAAAGACTTCCGCCGTCCGGAGACAATCGTTCTGGTGGATCCTGTGATGGGAGACAACGGACATATCTACCCCACCTATACCCGGGAGATGTGCGAAGAGATGAAGAAGCTCCTCGCCTATGCCGACATCATTACGCCCAATCTGACCGAAGCCTGTTTCCTGACAGATACTCCATACAAAGAGAGTGGATGGAAACATGCCGAACTGCGAATCATGGCAAAGCAACTGATGTCAATGGGTGCACGGCAGATTGTAATTACTGGCATCAAGATGGGCGAAAACTACATCGGAAACGTCGTAGCCACATCTACGGATTCATCCGCTACAGAAACAGTCCCTTCCAGAACAACCACACAGGATGCCAATCCAGATTCAATCGAATTCGAGTTCCAGCGCCAGATGATTGTCGAACAGACACGTTCAGGCACAGGAGATGTCTTTGCCTCCGTCCTTGGTGCAGATGCAGTCAACGGCATTCCATTCTCACGCTCCGTAAAGCGCGCCTCACACTTTGTACGTCACGCCCTGATAGAGACGCTCAAGACTCCTGGACCTACCAATACAGGAATCGACTTCGAATCCACACTCTGGCAACTCCGTCGGCAATAACAGAGACAAATCAAACAATAAATAATCAAATAAAATAACATGGAACAGAAAAAAGGACTCCCTGAAAATGCCATGCGCGAACTCCGCCCTGGCGAAGAGTACCAGCCGCTGATGCCCGCCAAAGCCAATCCACGCGAGGTGACTACTTGGTCGCTCGTATGGGGTTTGCTCATGGCAGTCATCTTTAGTGCTGCCACTGCTTATCTTGGCCTGAAAGTGGGTCAGGTATTTGAAGCAGCCATCCCAATCACCATTATTGCCGTTGGTCTTGCCAGCGCTACAAAGCGTAAGGACCCATTGGGCGAGAATGTCATTATCCAGTCTATCGGTGCCTGCTCTGGCATGATAGTAGCCGGAGCAATCTTCACCTTGCCGGCATTGTATATCTTGGATTCAAAATTCCCAGATGCCAACATCTCAGTCAGCTTCATTGAGGTATTCCTGGCTTCTCTGCTTGGTGGTGTCATCGGTATTCTTTTCCTTATCCCATTCCGCAAGTATTTCGTTAAGGATATGCATGGCAAGTATCCATTCCCAGAGGCAACTGCATCTACACAGGTGCTGATCTCTGGTGAGGGCGAG
The DNA here is from genome assembly GCA_045617885.1 of Bacteroidales bacterium. Taxonomy (GTDB): domain Bacteria; phylum Bacteroidota; class Bacteroidia; order Bacteroidales; family UBA3663; genus Liminaster. Next base: position 39,786 of record JAZLJN010000033.1, read on the forward strand.
GGTTCATCTGCCAAGCCATTGATCATGGCAAGTGTAATCGGCGGCTTGTTCGACTTTGTAGTAGCAACTTTCGGAACCTGGGCAGAGAATTTCACCTCTACCTTCTGTTCTCTCGGCACCACAGTGGCAGCCAAGAGCAAACTGTTCCTCAGCTGCAACACCTCTGCCGCACTCCTTGGCATGGGTTACATCGTTGGTCTGAAGTACGCCACCATCATGTGCGCTGGTTCTGTGCTTATCTGGTGGATTGTCGTTCCTGCCATTGCACTCATTTGGCCTGATCTGGAGGTGAGTGCTGGACTTGCCGCTGCTGATGCAATGCCACAGCAGATTTTCCAGTATGCCAAGTCTATTGGTATCGGTGGCATTGCTATGGCTGGTATCATCGGCGTATGGAAGAGCCGCGGTGTCATCATGAGTTCATTCGGTCTGATCAAGGCAGCTTTCGGCAAGAATGGTTCTGATTCTGCCAGCGAGACAGAGCGTACACAGCGTGACATTTCCATGAAGGTGATTGCACTTGGCCTTGTCATTGCACTTCTGGTCACAGCACTCTTCTTCTATATGGATGTAATGCATGGTTCATTGCTCTTCACCATTGTAGCATTGCTCATCGTCTTTATCATCGCCTTCCTCTTTACTACTGTAGCAGCTAACGCCATTGCCATCGTTGGTTCAAATCCTGTATCAGGAATGACCCTCATGACCCTGATTCTTGCTTCGCTCATCATGGCAGCCGTCGGCCTTAGCGGCACCAGCGGCATGGTAGCAGCTTTGATCATGGGTGGCGTTGTTTGTACGGCATTGTCAAGCGCTGGTGCATTCGTTACAGACCTCAAGATTGGCTACTGGTTAGGCTCTACCCCAGCCAAGCAGCAGACTTTCAAGTTTGTGGGCATCCTTGTCAGCGCTGCTACTGCTGCTGGCGTCATCATGATTCTCAATGAGGCATACGGTTTCACCCCTGAGAATTCTGACGTGATGGCTGCACCTCAGGCACGTGCCATGGCAGCAGTTATCGAACCGCTCATGATGGGACAGGGCGCTCCATGGCTTCTCTATGGTATCGGTGCAGTAGTTGCACTTGTGCTCAACTGGTTTGGCATCTCGGCTCTTGCCTTTGCACTCGGCATGTTCATTCCATTGCAGCTCAATCTCCCACTGCTCGTAGGTGGTGCTATCAACTGGTACGTCACTTCACGTTCGAAGGATGAGAAAGTGAACGCAGCTCGTGGTGAACAGGGTACACTCCTCGCTTCTGGCTTCATTGCTGGCGGTGCACTGATGGGCGTGGTCAGCGCAGGTCTCACATTCGCTGGCATTGATTGGATGATTGATGGCGGAGCATGGGCAGTCAGCACCTGGGGTCAGGTACTCAGCCTTGTTGCTTATATTGCCATCATCTGGTTCCTTATCAAGACATCCTTGAAGGCTAAGTGATCAAGACTGCGGACTATCGGTATATGACAGGACTCCTGACAGCATTGCACGCAACCGTTGACGGGTTGTGTGCATGCTGTGTGTTCCTGATGATATCTGAGCTGGAGTTTGAGACCTCAATCAAGTTCTTTCTCCTTTACAACATCCTTGCCTTCCTGACGCAGCCCCTTGTAGGCTGGTGGATGGATCGTCATACATTCGATGTCCGCTATCTTATTCTCTCCATAGCTCTTCTTCTGAGCGGAGGCTTTTTGTGTCTGGCAATTCAAGCGAAGGATTGGTCATTCGTTCCCTATATCGTCGTAGCGCTTATCGGAATGGGCAATTCTTTCTTCCACGTGTATGGAGGAAAGCGCATTACCAACAGTACCCATAATGATATCCGTCATTTAGGCGTTTTTGTTTCGATGGGTGCGCTCGGACTCTTTTTGGGCGAACGGTATTCCTCCGGCACGGGCATCCTCACCATCTCCTTTATCATGGCATCACTGACTGCCATCTATCTGTTTTTGTACATAAGATATCAGCCGTATGCTAATAAGGAGCCACATAAATCAGAATTCGCCGACCATCCTTCTCCGTCATCAGCCAAAAGCTTGTTCGCATTCATCCTTTTGATTGTCTTCTTCCGGTCATTTATCGGAAAGATGGTACCTGCGGGAGCAAGCACTGACTTACCATCCTTTGCACTTCTATCCGTACTGATTGCGGTTTTGGGCAAAGTTTTGGGTGGCTTTATCGCACTGAAGTTTGGAGAATGGCGCACACTCGTCATCACACTGTTACTCACTGGTATCAGCTTTCTCCTTGGCTATTATGAGGCAGGATTTATTCTTGTCATGATGCTGTTCATTAATTTCTCAATGCCCATCACCTTACACATAGCCAATCAGCTTTGTCCTCACCGTGAGGGATTTGCTTTCGGAATGCTGGCAGCGATGTTAGCTCCTGGCGTGGGGCTGGGAATCATCTGCACAGA
>JAZLJN010000034.1:0-2675 GCA_045617885.1 Bacteroidales bacterium
TTCTTGGTCAGCATGGAGAATCCATACAAGATCAAGAACTTCTCCAGGATGATGATGTCCTCTATTAAAACAGATACCCTGGATGCTCGGATGATAGCTCTCTATGGCGAGAAAATGAATCCAGAGCCCTTCAAGATGAAGAGTGAAGCCATATTGCTCTTGAAGCAGAAACGCTGTGTTCTACGTCAACTGCGCAAACAATTGGTTGCATCTTCAAACTTACTCCAATCTCTTGAAGTTCTGCCAATTATAGATCAAAAATGCACTTCTGCGCTCAAGAAAACAATCAAATTCCTAGAGAAACAGATTGCAGATCTTGAGGATGATTTAACCAATCTATCCAATAAGGAGTATAAGCACCAAATGGAACTTCTGCTCTCTGTAAAAGGAATTGGCCCCGCTATTGCCAGCGCATTGATTGTAGCGACCGGAGGCTTCGCTTATTTTGAATCTGCCAAGCAGCTCACTCGCTATCTCGGACTCTCCCCTAATTATGAACAGTCGGGAACATCAGTTCACAAGAAAGGCCACATCAATCGAATGGGAGATCCAGGAGTTAGATCTCAGCTTTACATTGCCGCCCTTAGCGCCATTCGAAACAATCAAGCCTGTAAGGAAACCTTTATTCGGCTTAAAGCTAAAGGTAAGTCTGGAAAATTGGCGGTAATTGCCATTGCCAATAAACTTGTACGAATGGCTTTTGCTGTAGTGACTAAAGATAGAATGTATATTGAAGACTATACTTCAGTTAGATCTATTACTGCTGTATAACGTCGTCAAAAGGCAGTGGCGGCGCCACTGCCCAAGAGCGAGGCTTTGCCCAAGAGTGAGGCTTTCAAAGATTGGAATATTTACATTCCAATTATGAAGAATTATGCATAAATCTCAAAAAAAGCAACATAACGGATTGTAGTTCCCTGAAAAAACTTGACTGGAATTATACTTAACCCTACCTTCAGTTGACTACTTTGATGTCTTAACCCTGGTAGGTCTTTACTGGACGAGTTAGCCCTGACTTTTCTTGACAGGAGAAGTAGGAGGCTTAAGCCGGCGGATTTAACCCTGTTCTCGCTTTACCCGGCAAAGGTAGTTGCTCCTTCCTTAACTTGCAAGCCCTGGAGATACTTTTCTCTATAGCTGCACCACTTCTTTGCAATGGGGCCCGTCATTTTGGCAGCTTCAGATGGCGTTAGCCAGTCGAGACTCATGTGAGGACGCTCGTTGTTGTAGAAATCCACGGCCTTCTCGACAGCAGCGGCTACCTCCTCGATGGAGAGGAAGGCCATATCCTTCAGGAGCTCGTTCTTGATGATGCCGTTCACCCTCTCTGCAATGGCATTGTCCTTGGGGTCTCCGCTCTCTGTCATGCTTATCTGCATCTGATACGATCTGAGCAGTTTGATGTATTCCTGACTGGCATACTGGACGCCTCTGTCTGAATGATGAATCAGTTCTCTCAGTTCGTTCGAATCCATGCGGCTCAAGGCCATTCGCAGGGCTTCTAAGGGATACGTGGTCTCAAGACTGCCTCCCACACTCCAGCCGACAATTTCCTTCGTGTAGGCATCCGTGATCAAGGACAGGTAGCAGAAGTAATATGTTTGTTCCTGCAGGTTAACCCAGATCGGGATGTAGGTAATGTCACTTACCCAAATCCTGTTTGGACACATCGGAATGAGATCCTTGACCAGATTAGGATAGAGTGGAAGACCATGATTCGAATCCGTTGTCTTCGGTTTCTTCCTCGGTTTTCGTACAGTCAGACCATATTTAGAGACGATTGCCTCTATCTTGTCCCGCCCTACCTTATACTCTGAATGTGAGCCGAATCGGTTCTGATAGACCTTCCAGAGCTTCTCGCCACCGATGCCCGGATCCTGCTTGCGGACACTCTTGATGAACTGAAGCACAAACGCCTCTTCTGCCAGTTTTCGCTGCGTAAAGTCACTGTGCTCGTAATGGGCCTGCTTGCTTCTGTCAAACAGCCGGCAGAGCCGGTCCATGCTCCAACCGCGGACCTTCTCCTTCGACAGTCTGCTTACGGTTTCATTCCACGTTTTTTTTTAATCTGAATGCCGAACATCTCTTCAGCTACCTCGATCATTACATCTCGTGAATGAACTTTGTAATCAAGTTCCAGAATCATCTTCTTAAGGAGTTCCGGATCATCTGGAAGGTTAGTCGGGGCTTCGTATTTCTTTGCCATGGCAGATAGTTTTTTTGGATCGGACGTTGAGCTCGCGTCAGCAGCCGAAGCTGCTGACGCCAGAGGACGCGACGCCAGAGGACGCGGAATCCCTTCCGATATGGTTTCTGCTGCAAATTTACGACACCAGAATTGAATAGTCGCACATGAAACCCGATATTCTGCTGCTAAACTCTTCTCTGTACGCCGTTTTGACAAATAGAGGTGTACAATTTGACGTTTAAGTCCGTCAGGAATCAAACGGTTATAGCTCCGTTTCGATTCTTCTTGCTTTAATAGTCTTGGCATTTCCTTGACATTTTTGAGTCAAGGTTTTTCAGGGCAAGACAGATTATAGTTCGTTAATTACTCATTAATTATTTTATTATAAATCAGCATATTAAAATTAACGAGAAATTAACGAACAATTATACGGTCAATTAACGTTTCGCCAAAGGCAATATTAATGCCTGTAACAAGTCATTTATTA
>JAZLJN010000035.1:0-12671 GCA_045617885.1 Bacteroidales bacterium
CGTGCCAATCTGGCGAAGTACCAGGATATCTATGGAGAGGACATGAAGCCTTTTGGACTGGAACGAGGTATTGTAGGATCAGAAGCAAAGCACATGGCTAATGATCAATACTACAAAAAGCAGGTGCAGGAACTTCATAGCAACGTGGAGTATCTTACCTCCCAGGCAGAGGAACTCGCAAAGCAGAATGAGGAAGCCAAGGATAATGGAATCGCCAAGATGCTGAGCTGGGTTGGTGGAGGAGAACTGACTAAGGCTCGTAAGATCATTAGGGACCAGGACGAGGTAATCCTGAAACTCAAGAAGCAGAACTTAGATCAGAAGACATCGCACGCTCAGGAGATCAAAGAACTAAAGTCTCAGAAGTTCAATATTGATCAGCTGTACAAATCTATGGTGGAAGCGAACAAGGTGAAAGATCGACAGATTGCGGAGGACGCTAGGATCAAAAAGCGTCAGGAGCTGCAACTTCAGGCAGAACGCCAGCCAGATAAGCAGAGACTAACCAACTTGAAACTTCGAGAGGTCGGAGAATTTGGAGGTCACTTCCGTCTATATGGAGAATATACCTCCGTTCCTTTTGCTCTTTCCCTTACATCAAAGATGGAACGGGCAAAAGAGTACGGACTCAATGCTTTCGAGCTTTCATCGGCATATCTTTCTCAGATTCTGTCAATAGACTTCGGTTGGGATCGGCAAGAAGCAGAAAGTCCTCAATTCAGGAATAGTGTAGTATCTGTCTTTGTGCAGCTCATAAACCAAGTAACGACCCCGACATGTTCTGGCGGAGGTGGTGGCGGATCTTCCGATCATGGCTGGGATGGAAAGAGTCCGGAAGAGACGGAGCGTGACTATCTGCGCCGTATGTTCAGACATGCTTATGACATTGTGAGGGGTGTCGGGTATAAGAACGGACGCAAGAGATAAGTAGAAGGAACTGTATCAAGATTGAAGTGAATCAGGGAGTGCTGGTGTTCCCAAGTTAGGATCAGCGATTCTATGAATGGGAAGATCAGGGAATGTTTTATGTGCTTGCACCAATAATTGAACGCGGACAGATTCATCTCATTTACTGCGTCAGCATCGTGACTCATGACATTCCGTCTCGTGTAGTTGCTGCAGGCAATCCATGTCGAGTAATCAGGCAGATTGCTGATGCGAATAAGGGTAGGATTTGTCAAATAAACATCGCATTGAATATCCATCCCAAGAGCATGATCATCACTGCTTACTGCATGAATTCGGCAAAGAAATCCTCTGGGACGTAACCGTGGATAGCTGCACCGATGGCAATGCTGATAAGGACATATAGAATCACACCACGAATGATGCTGAGAGCATCATTAACGATGACTGGCAGACGTTTCATGAATGGTATGAAATATTGTTAGTTTCCAAATTGTTCAAAATCCGCAGAAAATCTTCTTAAAATTAATAATATAAAAAGAATAATTTTCTAAATTTGCATAGATTTCGAAGAATGACTTTGTCAATAATAAAAATAGTTGTACTTTTGCGCCATCAAAATAAAATGAAGATGCAAGTACAATACTACAAACAATACAGCCACAATCTCGGTCGTGAGATGGAGTGGAAGCAGTATGGTCAGGAAGGCCAGGGTGTGCTAGTGTTCCCAAGTCAGGATCAGCGATTCTACGAATGGGAGGATCAGGGTATGGTTGATGTGCTTGCACCAATGATTGAGCGTGGACAGATTCACCTCATCTGCTGTGACAGTATCGACCGTGAGACCTGGAGCCTGACCGAAGGCAATCAGCATGAGCGAATCGAGCTCCATGAGCGCTGGTACAATTATATTATAGAGGAGCTGATTCCGCAGGTAAATCATGGGCAGCAGCTGATAGTTGCCGGTTGCTCAATGGGTGGTTATCATGCCGGCAATTTCTTCTTCCGTCGTCCGGATCTCTTCTGTTCACTGTTGTCATTGAGCGGACTTTTCCATGCCGACTATTTCTTCCCGGATTTCAACGACGCTTTGATCTGGCGTAATTCTCCTCTTCATTTCCTGACTGCACAGAACGATCCGAGCCTCATGCTCGATGCTTATCGCGACAAGCAGATCATCCTCTGCTGCGGACAGGGTAACTATGAGGAGATCACCTGCCCATCGACCCAACGACTGGGTGCTTTGCTCCAGGAGAAGAACGTCCTTGCGTGGGTAGATATCTGGGGCCTTGACGTGGATCATGACTTTGCCTGGTGGCGCAAGCAGGCGCAATATTTCTTCGGACACATCATCAATAATCAAAAATATCAAGCAGCATAATGAATTTTATCTTTATCTCTCCGCAGTTCCCACACACCTACTGGCAGTTCTGCGACCGACTGAAGCAGAATGGCGTCAATGTATTGGGTGTGGCCGACGTTCCTTACGAATCGCTCGCTCCCGAACTGAAAAACGTACTCACGGAATATTATCGCGTGGATAATCTGGAAGACTATGATCAGGTGTTCCGTGCTGTGGCTTTCCTGTCTTATAAATATGGTAAGATTGATTGGATAGAGTCGAATAACGAATACTGGCTCGAGCAGGATGCACGTCTGCGTACGGACTTCAATATTACCACCGGCATCCAGTCGGCAGACATTGCTTCGATCAAGGAAAAATCCGAGATGAAGAAATACTACGCCAAGGGTGGCATTCCTACAGCGCGTCAGATCCGCGCGTCAAAGGGAGTAGGAGCAGTCATCGACTTTGCTATTAAGACAGGATTCCCGATTATTGCGAAACCGGATGTCGGTGTTGGTGCTGGTGGTACACACAAACTTCATAATGAGGGAGAAATACATAATTTCTTCAAACTGATGGGACAGGATGTTGCCGGCTATGTGGTCGAGGAGTTCGTCACAGGAGATATCTGCTCGTACGATGCAATCATTGACAGCAAAGGCCATCCGCTCTTTGAATCGATGACCGTGTGGCCACCGTCGATCATGGACATTGTGAACAAGCGTCTTGACCTGGCTTATTACGTCTCGCCGTCGTTGCCTGATCAGCTGCGTGTACTCGGCCGTCGAACCATTGAGTCATTCGGTGTTCGCAGTCGATTCGTACATCTGGAGTTCTTCCGTCTGGATCGTGAGCGACAGGGATTGGGTCATGAGGGTGACTTTGTGGCATTGGAGGTGAATATGCGACCAGCAGGTGGTTATACGCCAGACATGATCAACTATGCACATTCGACCGATGTCTATAAGATTTGGGCCGACATGGTGGCTCAGGATCAGTCGCGCCTGGCAGAGGAGCTGCATCATGACAGCGGCAATGCATTGAGCATCCCTTGGCGCGAGGAATATTATTGTGTATTTGCTTCACGCCGTGATATTTACGAGTACCAGCATTCGCATGAAGAGATCCTGGAGCGATACAGCCTCGCTCTGGTACAATGCGAGCGAATGCCAGACATCTTCCACGCTGCCATGGGACAGCAGATGTACACCGTCAAGGTCAGGACAGAGGAAGAGAAAGACGAATTCATCCGGTTTGTACATGCAAAGAAATGATGACGACACTTGAACGCGGCATGCAACGCCGTACCGAATTACTCCTTGGTAAAGACAATGTTTTAAAACTCAGCACCGCCCGTATCCTTATCTTTGGATTGGGCGGTGTTGGCTCGTGGTGTACAGAGTGTCTGGTCAGAAGTGGTATCAAACACATCACTATTGTTGATTCTGACCGTGTTTGCGTTACCAATTGCAACCGGCAGCTTATGGCCACAAGCCGCACCATTGGTCAGGTGAAAGTGGAAGCGCTTCGCCAACGCTTACTCGAGATCAATCCTGATGCAGATATTACAGCCATACAGAAAATCTATGAGGCCAAATCCGCAGATGAGTTTGCCATGGAGCAGTATGACTTTATCATTGATGCGATTGATTCGTTAAGTGAGAAAGCTGATCTCATTCTGCGAGCCACTGCTTTGCCTCGGCACATCACTTTCATTTCTTCAATGGGAGCTGCTTTGCGTCTTGATCCGTTCTTGGTGAGGAAAGCTGAGTTCTGGAAGATAAAAGGCGATCCGTTAGCGCGAGCTCTCCGAAATAAGTTCAAGAAAATGAAAAAATTTCCACAAAGGAAATTCTTCTGCGTCTATAGTGAGGAGCCAGCCAGGAAAAACTTAGGAGAGAACCATTCATGTGGCACTGGAGGATGTCTTTGTCCCAAAGCAAAGTTACTGAGTGGGCAAAGAGGTACAGATACTGCTGTGTATGATGCACCTGGTGAGCAAAGCTTAGTGGAGCATGAATGGTGTACCTCGAAAGCTCAGATTAATGGCTCCCTCTGTCATGTTACAGCCATTTTTGGAATGGCCATCGCTGGCATGGTGGTAGGTCAAATAGCAGAATAATTTTTTGCAAATCATACGGTAAACGGACCTTAACAGAATAATTTCCCGTATTTCAAAGAATGTAATGCTTGTGTCAGATAAAACCCATATATTTGCACAAAAATAATAGCAAAATATATGGAAAAACAGACACTGGCCATACATACTATACCCGAAAAGGAAGACCCTCATGGCGCCCTTTCGATGCCTGTCTATCATTCTGCAGCTTTTGAATTCAGTTCGGCTGCAGATATGGAAGCGGCATTTACCGGGCGTCTTCATAAGGCAAGTTATTCCAGGGTGATCAATCCCTCGGTGACTTATCTGGAGGACAAGGTTACCGCTCTGACAGGAGCCGTTGCGACGTATGCCTTCAACACAGGAATGGCTGCAATACACAATGCATTGGTAACCTTTGCAGAGAGTGGCAAGAATATAGTAACATCTAAACACCTTTTTGGTAATACATTTTCCCTCATTGGAGGCACGTTGCGTAGGTTTGGTGTCAAAGCCAAGTTTATTGACCTTACCGATATAAATAAGGTGCGCGAGGCAGTGGATGAAGATACCTGTTGTATTTACGGCGAGATTATTACTAATCCACAGCTAGAGGTGGCTGATTTCCGAGCTTTGGCCGAAGTGGCTCATGAACGTGGTATTCCTCTCATTGCCGACACTACGATCATTCCATTTACACAGTTCTCTGCTAAGGATTTAGGGATTGACATCGAGGTCGTAAGCAGTACGAAATACATCAGTGGAGGAGCGACGTCACTTGGTGGCCTGATGATTAACTACGGACGTTTTGATTTCGTGGATAAACGAGTACGCATGGAGCTCCTCTACAACCTTGGAGCCATCATGACTCCACATGCTGCATACATGCAGACATTAGGCCTCGAAACCCTCGAAGCTCGTTACAAGACACAGGCGGCAAATGCACTTGCTGTAGCTGAGGCACTTCAGAAGGTCGAAGGCATCGTAAGTGTAAACTATGTAGGACTGACGGATAATCCTTATCATCAGCTGGCAAAAAGCCAGTTCGGAGAAACCGCAGGAGCTATGCTAACCTTCGATTTAGGGTCACGTGAGGAATGTTGGAAACTGATTGACAACGTAAGGCTGATACGCAGAGCCACTAACCTGTTCGACAACCGGTCTCTGATTATCCATCCCGCTTCAACGATTTTCGGCAATTTCCCACCGCCTGTACGAAAGACGATGCAAGTTAACGAAACCACCATTCGTCTGAGCATAGGACTTGAAGATCCACAGGATATCATTAATGACATAATACAAGCTTTGAAATGAAAATTACAGTTAACGAAGAACAGCAGGAAGTTCGCGACGCAATCAGCATCAGCGATCTGATCAAGGAGAACAACGTGGGTAAGCCCGAGATGGTGTCGGTGCAGCTGAATGAGGAATTCGTCGATCGTGATGATTTTGACTCTACCACACTGAAAGAGGGCGATGTGATTGATTTCTTATACTTTATGGGAGGAGGCTGCTATGTTTGATTTTACAGAAGAAGAGCTGAACCGCTACAGCCGCCACATACTTCTGCAGGATGTAGGTGTAGAGGGTCAGGAAAAGATAAGACAGGGCAAAGTCCTTGTGATCGGAGCAGGTGGATTAGGTGCGCCCGTGGCTATGTATCTGGCGGCTGCCGGTGTGGGTACGATTGGAATCGTCGATGGTGACGTGGTGGATTTGAGCAATCTACAGCGACAGATTATTCACACCACACCAGACATTGGCAAACCGAAAGTCGTCTCTGCTGCCGAGACCATCCGAGCCATCAATCCGAATGTCAAGGTCAATGCCATTCAGGAGTTCCTCTATGCCGATAATATCCGCGACGTGATACGTGATTATGACTTTATCATCGACGGTACAGACAACTTCCCGATCAAGTTCCTGATCAATGATGCGTGTGTGATGGAGGGTAAGGCTTTCAATCATGGCGGAATACTCCGATTTGAAGGACAGACATTCACCCATCTGCCAGGAACGGCATGTTACCGTTGTATGTTCAATGCTCCACCTCCAGCCGGTGCGGTTCCTACTTGCTCGCAGGCAGGCGTATTAGGTGCCATCGCAGGAATGCTCGGAACCATACAGGCAGCCGAGGCCCTGAAATATCTCACGGGTGTGGGAGAACTGCTCACTAATAAGTTGCTCATGTTCAATGCCAAGACGATGGACTTCCGCAAGATCAACGTCAAACCATCGCATGGCTGTCCTATCTGTGGTGAGCATCCTACGGTCACCGAGCTCATAGATTACGAACAGGCCACCTGTGACTTAAAGAATCATTGATCTATGGAAAAAAAGAAACTATCACTCATCGCATTTTCGGGCGATTATGATCGACTGACGGCTGTATTTACATTAGCTACAGGAGCTGCTGCCGTGGGTTACGAAGTTAATATCTTCTTTACCTTCTGGGGATTGGATGCCATCAAGCAGAAAAGAGGCCGAGCCTTCATCGGCTCCAACTGGCTGACAAAGCTTTTCGGCTTCATGATGGGAGGTTTGAGCGTGACACCTAACAGTCGTTTCAACTTCTTCGGTATAGGTCCGAAGATTTTCCGCTACCTGATGCGTAAGAACAACGTGGCAACACTCGAAGAACTGGTAGAAGCCGCTGGTGCCTTAGGTGTAAATATGTATGCCTGTGAGATGGCCATGCATGTACTTGGCATCCAGCAGTCAGACTTCATTCACGAGGTAAAAGATGTGCTTGGAGTAGCTACCTTCCTGAAGATTTCAGAAGGTGGTGAGACGATGTTCATCTGATCTTTTCCCTTTTCCTTTTCATTTTTCCCTTTTCCTTTTTACTTCAATCTTATGACACATACTTTAGACATCACAAAAGAACATTGCCCAATGACGTTTGTCAAAACCAAGCTGAAGCTGGCACAGATTGCAGAGGGGGACATCCTTGAAGTACTTCTGACCGAAGGAGAACCTCTGGATAACGTGCCACGCTCGGCAACCGAACAAGGATACAATGTGTTGAGTGTGGAGCATGTAGAAGGAACTACTCATAAGGTAACCATACAGAAATGATCACCATCACAAGACAAGCGTATGAGTCTCTGCTGGCTCAGGCCAGAAGAGAAGCGCCACTGGAAGCCTGTGGATATCTGTTAGGTACGAGTAAGGAACATGCTACCGAAAACTTTGCGATGACCAACGTCGATCATGCAGAGGAGCATTTCTCTCTTGACCCTAAGGAACAGTTCGCTGCCATAAAATATGCCCGGAAGAACGCTTTGAAAGTCGTAGGCAACTGGCACAGCCATCCTGTCTCACCTTCACGTCCTTCGCAAGAAGATATCCGATTGGCTTATGACCCTACTATCCTTTACTTCATCCTCTCACTTGCTGCTGAGGAGCCCGTGCTCAATGCTTTCCGCATCCAGCAGGGCGAGGTAGAGAAACTTACAGTCACTATCGTGGATTGATCAAACCTTGATTATCTCCCGAAGCTGACAATTTTACATTTTAAATTTTACATTTTACATTTAACTATGTCAGACAATAACATTCAGCGCAGCATCACCACCGCTACTGCTCGCAAACTTGCCAATACTACCAAGACCGCCCCTCAGATGGGCAGTATCACACCTCGTCTTCTCCTGAAGCTTCTTCCTTGGACACAGGTTGAGAGTGGAACCTATCGCGTCAACCGTACAAAGGTCGAACTGAAGAAGGCAGAGCGCATCGAGATACTTTATGTCAATGGACAGCCGACCTTTACGACAAAGAATCTGCGTAAGATACCTTTGTTCCAGAAACTTGACCAGAAGATTGTCACCGAACTTGCTGCAAGCTTTGTCCCATACGAGCGTAAGCGTGGAGAATTGCTTGTAGAGCAGGGTAAGGATAAGCAGCGCTTCTTCATCGTCGCTACCGGACAGGCCGAAGTGATCAGCACCGGTGACCATAATGAGGAACTCTCTATCGCCTTGCTCGGAGGTGGAGAATACTTCGGGGAGACAGAGCTCCTGTCTGCAGCAGATAGCACCGTCAGCGTACGTGCTGTGACCGACTCGACCTTCCTGGCATTAGAGACTCCTGTTCTGGAGAATATCCTGAAGGAGAATCCTGATTTCCAGTCGCAGTTCGAGCAAGCCGTCAACGAAACACTACGTCTCAAAGCTACGGTCAACGAGCATGGCGAGAAGCACATTGACCTGGTCAGCGGACATGAGGAGGACAATGTCATCCCAGAGACTTATATTGACTATGATGAGAACCCGACAGAGTATAGCCTGAATACGTTGCAGACGGTGGTTCGTGTCCATACTCGTGTCAGCGACCTATATAATGCTCCTTATAATCAGTTGGAGCAGCAGTTGCGTCTCTCGATCGAGAGTATCAAGGAGCGTCAGGAATGGGAATTGATCAACAATGCCAAGTTCGGTCTGCTGGCTCAGGCTGCTCCTGGTTACAAGATCAGTACTCGCGGTGGAGCTCCGACACCAGACGATCTGGACGAACTCATCTCACTCGTCTGGAAACAGCCAGCTTTCTTCATCGCTCATCCTCGTGCCATTGCTGCTTTTGAGCGTGAATGTACTTGGCGTGGTGTCCCACCAGTAGCCATCGATCTGTTTGGCACCAAGGTAATAACCTGGCGTGGCATTCCTATCATCCCTTCTGACAAAGTAGAGATCAAGGGCAAGTATCTGACCAATCGCGGTACAGGAACCACTGAGATTATCCTGGTTCGAACCGGCGAGAAGGAGCAGGGTGTAATCGGCCTTCATCAGGCTGGTATTCCTGGTGAGATTGCACCAAGTCTCTCAGCGCGTCTCATGGGTCTTGACCAGTATGGTGTGGCAAGTTATCTGTTGACCAAGTATTTTTCTCTGGCTTCGCTCACCGATGATGCTATTGCCGTGCTTGAGAATGTAGAGGTAGGTCATTATCACAATTACGATAAGTAAAAATGATCATTAACGAATTAGATAATCTTCAACCGAGCTTCCCGTCACAGACACGTTATGGTAATGCTCCTTCTGGCCTTACGTTGCCAGACGGTGACCAATGTCTTTTCCGTAATGTGATAGAGAAGTATTTCTCAGAAGACCTTCAACAGCCTGTTTCGCAGGTCAGCACTGGCGACGATGAGCAGTATCATCTGCCGACTGACACCGGATGGGAAGGCCCTGCATTCGGTATTGACATCCCAGAACGTGAGCTGGTGAAAGATCTGCATTACGAGGAGGTTGACACAATCAATTCCACTGAGGTGCGTCAGCAGTTCCCCGTACTGCAACAGAAGGTAAATGGTCACGAGCTCGTATGGTTTGACAATGGTGCCACGACGCAGAAACCGTTGCGTGTCATCGATGGATTGTCTGACTTCTACAAGCATGACTATTCCAATATCCATCGTGGTGCTCATACGCTGGCTGCCCGGAGTACCGATCAATATGAGGGTGCGCGTCAGAAGATTGCACGTTTCATCAATGCTCCTGCCAAGGAGAACATTCTCTTTGTCCGTGGCACCACCGAAGGCATCAATCTCATCGCGCAGACTTTTGGCCGGAAGTTCCTCAGTCCTGGTGACAATGTCATCGTCTCCATGCTCGATCATCATGCCAATATCGTACCTTGGCAGCAGATCTGTAAGGAGCGGGGCGCAGAGCTTCGCGCAATTCCTTGCGATAAGAATGGCGACTTGGTACTCTCTGAACTGGAGCGACTGATCACCCCTCGCACCAAATTCGTCAGCGTGGGTCACGTCAACAATACTTTTGGTACGATCAACGACGTTGAGGCTATCATCCGTTCTGCCCATAGTCACGGTGTACCTGTGCTGATCGATGGCGCTCAGAGCATTGCTCATACGCGTGTCGATGTGCAACGCCTTGATTGCGACTTCTTTGTCTTCTCAGGCCATAAAGTGTACGGGCCTTCTGGTATTGGTGCTGTGTATGGTAAGAAGGAATGGTTAGAGCAGCTTCCACCTTGGCAGGGAGGAGGCAATATGATCAAAGACGTTACCATCGAACATACTGAGTTCAATGCTCCTCCTATGCGCTTTGAGGCCGGAACTCCCAATATCGCTGATGCCATCGGCTTAGGTTATGCACTTGACTTCGTGAGCAGTATCGGCATCGAGCGGATTGAGGCACATGAGCATGATCTGACCGAGTACGCACGTCAGCAGATCGGCCGCATTCCTGGCATCACCATCATTGGCAATCCTAAGCACCGGGTAAGTGTCATCTCGCTCGACATCCCAGGTATCCCAGCGCCAGAGGTAGGGCAGATGCTCGACAAAGAGGGAATTGCCGTCCGTGCAGGTCATCATTGTGCACAGCCGGCATTGCGTTCCCTTGGATACGAGATGTCCGTTCGACCAACGTTTGCGGTATATAATACCCGTGAGGAAATTGACCGCCTGGTCATTGCTCTTCAGAAGATCACGTCACAATCTCATAACCCCATCACCTCATAACCTCACTTCATGGATAATATTGATCTCACAGACATCCGACTCTTGCGAGAACTACAGAAGAATGCCAAACTGACCACCAAGGAATTGGGCGACCGCATCAACCTGAGTGCGTCGCCCACCTTCGAACGTCAGAAACGATTGGAACGCGAAGGCTACATCACGAATTATGTGGCCAAAGTGGACCATCGTAAGTTGGGGAACAATCTTATCGTCTATTGCAACATCCGTCTCAAGCAGCACAGCAAGCGTTTCGGAGAGGAATTTGTGGCCGAAATGGCGAAGATCCAGGAAGTCACCGAATGCTATAATACTTCGGGCGATTATGACTATCTGATCAAAATCTACCTGCGTGATATGGATCATTATCACGACTTTGTCTATAATACCTTAGGTGTGATTGACTGCATCGGAAGCCTGCACAGCATCTTTGTCATTGCCGAAGAGAAAGCTGCGACAGGCATTCCTGTAGCTTTGGAGCCTAAAGTATAAAACTTTTTGAAAAAACTGGTATTACCCAGTCTATGTCACTTCGGATTATGTATTAACAATTATCCTCAACAATCTTCTCAATCTCTTTATGATCTTTGGGTTTCTTGTAATCGGTCACATCTCCTTTAGTTGAGCGGGTTGTGGCTTTTGAGATTGTGGAGCGTAGCAGTTCTACTCGCTTTTTGTCCAGTCCAAAAATGGAAATGAAAGGATGCCATGATATTCTTTCCCCATTGCATATATCAAGTTTTGAACTACAGAAGTATATGAAATAGGCAAGAAGAGCTTCACTTTTATCCCAATGTAGGTGGCCAAGTTGTGTGTCATGGCAATATCCTTTTTGGATTAGTTCCTCAAAAATCCCATCGCACCCTTGAAAATCTTCTGGATAGGTGAGGGGTATTGAGATTGATGGAGATTCCTTTACACTAGATTCTGACGCTTCAATGGGCTTCGCTTCTGTAGGTTCTTCCACTCTCTCGCCGATGTTTTCACCTGACTGATCTGTGGGTTCTACATCGGGTTCCATTTTTGAGACAGATAGTATTTCTTTGTATACTTCTTCCTTTTCGTTATCGGAGGCATTTGTTGTCTGAGATGATATGCTATCCTCAACAACTGATTCTTGATGTTGAGGAATAGACTCTTTCTTGTTCATACGCGCGCGTGTAAATAATAAAGGTACACGATCAAGAAAGAATAGAATAGATACGAAAAACCATACGATGAGAATGAGCGCTATCCAACCATAGGCAGACCGCTGGGTCTCGACAGGGATAGGACTCTTGGTCATAGATTCTTCAATCAGGATGACAACGAAGATGGTAATCGCCGCTACGGGGAGCAAGTACACTAATGGCTCCATCCATTTGGTACTGGTTTTAGAGGTAAGTACCTCGTTCTTCAAACGA
Organism: Bacteroidales bacterium; assembly: GCA_045617885.1. Classification (GTDB taxonomy): domain Bacteria; phylum Bacteroidota; class Bacteroidia; order Bacteroidales; family UBA3663; genus Liminaster. The sequence goes on from JAZLJN010000035.1 coordinate 12,234, forward strand.
GAAAGAGTTGATTCTTTGTGACTCATGAACGTATATTTAGTTTTCCTTATGCAAATATACGTATTATTATTGGGAGAAGCAAGGTTTTTGTCTTTTTTAATATACCTGTTATCTTTTTTTAAGAAATGATAACTCAACATTTCACCATGATTAAGTTGGACAAAGTGTTGGACAAAAATTAAGTATAATAGTGTTGGTAAAATTGTAATACATTGATAATTATCGCGATAGTGAAATGCGAGTCAAAAACTGGTACAGCAACTTTGGTCTGTCGAAGACTAACCTCGGTCGCAAGGTAGTAAAATTCCTTGCGACCTTATTTTATGTCTTTTTGCTTATAATTAGGCACTTACGGTGCTGCTTTGCAATTTTGAGAAATCATCGATATTGCCCAAAATTGCAGTATTGTGACCAATTTGTGACCAGAAATTTTTAGCA
>JAZLJN010000036.1:0-22837 GCA_045617885.1 Bacteroidales bacterium
ACCGCTATCAACAAGCGTGAGGTTATCGTAAACGTTGGCTACAAGAGCGAGGGCATGATCTCTTCATCAGAGTTCCGCTACAATCCAGATCTCAAGGTTGGTGACGAGGTAGAGGTTTACATCGAGTCACAGGAGAACCGCGCTGGTCAGCTCGTTCTTTCACACAAGAAGGCTCGTGCCACAACTTCTTGGGCCCGTGTTAACGAGGCTCTCGAGAGCCAGGAGGTTGTTACTGGCTTCGTTAAGTGCCGCACTAAGGGTGGTATGATCGTTGACGTATTCGGCATCGAGGCATTCCTCCCAGGTTCACAGATTGACGTTAAGCCAATCCGTGACTATGACGTATTTGTCAACAAGACAATGGAATTCAAGGTTGTTAAGAACAACCAGGAGTACCGCAACGTTGTTGTTAGCCTCAAGGTGCTCATCGAGGCAGAGCTCGAGGAGAAGAAGAAGGAGATTATGTCTCAGCTTCAGAAGGGCCAGGTTATCGAGGGTACTGTTAAGAACATCACCTCTTACGGTGTATTCATCGACCTCGGTGGCGTTGACGGTCTCATCCATATTACCGATCTCTCATGGGGCCGCGTAAGCGATCCTAAGGAGGTTGTTGCTCTTGATCAGAAGATCAATGTGGTTATTCTCGACTTTGATGACGAGAAGAAGCGCATCGCTCTCGGTCTCAAGCAGCTCACCCCACATCCATGGGATGCACTTGACGCTAACCTCCAGGTTGGTGACAAGGTACAGGGCAAGGTTGTCGTTATGGCTGACTATGGTGCATTCGTTGAGATCGCACCAGGCGTTGAGGGCCTGATTCACGTATCTGAGATGTCTTGGAGCCAGCACGTACGCAGCGCTCAGGATCTTCTCAAGGTAGGTGATGAGATTGAGGCAGTGATCCTGACCCTCTCACGTGAGGAGCGCAAGATGAGCCTCGGCCTCAAGCAGCTTAAGGCTGATCCATGGGCTGACATTGAGGTTAAGTATCCTGTAGGTTCTGATCATGACGCTAAGGTTCGTAATTTCACCAACTTCGGTGTATTCGTTGAGATCGAGGACGGCGTTGAGGGTCTGATCCACATCAGTGACCTCTCTTGGACCAAGAAGGTTAAGCACCCATCAGAGTTCACACAGATTGGCGCTCCTATTCAGGTTCGCGTTCTTGAGATTGACAAGGAGAACCGTCGTCTCAGCCTTGGCCACAAGCAGCTCGAGGAGAATCCTTGGAATGCTATTGAGGAGAAGTACACCGTTGGTACCATCCATCAGGGTACTATCGCTGAGCTCATTGACAAGGGCGCTGTCATCGCACTCGAGGAGGGTGTTGAGGGCTTCGCTACTCCTAAGCACCTCCAGAAGCAGGATGGCTCACAGCCAAAGGCTGGTGAGACTCTTGAGTTCAAGGTAATTGAGTTCAACAAGGACAACCGTCGCATCATCCTTTCTCACTCTCGTATCTTCGAGGACGAGCAGAAGGCTGAGCAGCGCAAGGCAAATGCAGAGAAGCGTGCCGCTAAGGCAGCTGCTGCTAAGGAGGAGAAGGTTCAGATGCCATCTATCGAGAAGACTACTCTCGGTGACATCGACGCTCTCGCCGCTCTTCGTGACAAGCTCGCTGGCAAGTAATCCGTAAGGATAGGCTTTGGATACGCAGGTATCCGCGAGTTTATCATCAGTGGATAGTGAATAGTTGATAGTGAATAGAATCAATCCGCTACCATACTATTCACTATTCTCTTTTTCCCCACCTTTCCCTCTTTTTGTCTGATTTCGTGAAACGTTTCATACTCCCTGTCGTCGCTCTCGTCCTCCTGATTGCCGCAGCCTTCTATGCACATTTCTGGAATATGCGCAGGCTCTATCTGTCGAAGGATGATCCGATGAGCGAGATGGAAATGCAAGATCTGATGCGCCGCGAGCACTTCTATCTGGTGGTGTCAGTGGCTGCTATCATCATCATCGTGCTGCTTGTGATCATCTACAGGACGCACACCCAGACGGTGCGCCGTAATCGTGACCTGGAGATTGCGCGGATGCAGGAGATGCTGATGGCTGAGAAGGTGCGTAACTTCCGCGCCCGTATTACGCCTCATTATATGATGAATGTGTTGAGGCAGATCAGTGGTGATAAGGATGAAGCAAGCAGGGGTGAGAAGATTCAGCTCCTGACACAGACATTGCGCAGCTGTCTGGAACTCTCTGACTTGGCAGTGGTATGCCTGAAGCGTGAAGTGGATTTTGTGCATGACTATCTCAAGCTGCGTCCGCAGAAGCCTGAATTCACGGTCAGCTGGCAGATAGATCCTGAAGTGGATATGTGGCAGACGATGGTGCCCAGCATGATCATACAGCTGCCCCTTGAGAACGTGCTTAAGTATGCTTATGAAGCAGGTGGACCTATCAGTATCTGCATCCACCGTGTGAAACGTGGAGAGAGCATCGGTGTGCAGATTGTGGTAGAAGATTTTGGGCGAGGGTTGTCCTCCGCCCAGTCATTGGTACCCAGCGGTATAGGATTGACTATCCTGACCCGTACCATCTCTTTCATTAATATGTATAATAACGCAGACCCCTTGGATATGCTCATCACAGATAAGTCCCAGCGTGGAATGGGACAGGGCGTAAGGGTCGAATTCTTTATTCCGAAGTTATGGAAATCTCCTTTTCTGTCTTAAGCGTAGAGGACAATCCTGCTGACGTAGAGGTTTTACGCCGGCAAATCTCTTTTAATACACATTTCCGTTATCTTGGCAATGCATCCACACTGGCTGAAAGCTTTCGCCTGATTGCTCAATACCATCCTGATCTCCTGATACTTGACATTGACCTGCCTGATGGCAATAGCATGGAGCATCTGGATGAGATCAGAAGTCTCTGTGACTGGCCTATGCATATCGTGTTCCATACGGTGTATGACAACTATGTGATACAGGCAATCCGTCAGCAGGCTTTTGACTATCTGATCAAGCCTTTCGCACCTGAAGAGATGAAGGACATGCTCAAGCGTGTGGAAGACAGTTTCTGCAAGAGATTGTTTGGTGACAACAGGACGGCAGAAGCAACAAAATCCCCTCTGCCCGCTGCCACAAAGGGTACAACAGAGCAGAAGTGTGCCGAATCTAATACCATAATGGTCTCTAACGGTGATGGTTTCTCAAGGATAGATATCTCACAGGTTGTCTATTTTGAGCATATCCCCAAAAGCAAATACTGGAGGCTCTTCCTTCCGGACGGAACCAGCTACATGCTGCGTAAGGAATCAAGCTATGCGGATATCCTGCCGATGAACGATCAGTTTGTACAGGTCAGCCAGGCAGCTATCATCAATCTCAAGTATCTGGGTATAATGAAGCGTGACACGGTCACTCTGCTGCCCCCGTTTGAGCATGTGCAGATTGTCGTATCACGCAACTATTTGCCTGGCTTGCAGGCACGGCTTTTCTTTATCTGATATTTCCGTTAGCCTTCCACCAGCTCACCTATCAGAGTGGCTGACGAAGCCTCGGTGACGCGTACCATGACCAGGTCGCCCGGCTTGCTGTCACCCTTGGGGAATACTATCATCTTGTTCTGCTGTGAGCGGCCGCACATCTGCTCACGGCTGCGCTTGCTGAAGCCCTCCACCAGCACTTCGAAAGTCTTGCCGATATCCCTGCGGTTAGAGGCCAGAGAGAGTTCGTTCTGCAGGGCAATGATCTCATTGAGACGTCTGATCTTCTCCTCTTCAGTCACGTCATCCTCATAATGACGGGCAGCGTAGGTGCCAGGGCGCTCGCTGTACTTGAACATGAATGCCGAGTCATAGCCCACCTCACGCATCAGCGAGAGGGTATCTGCCTGATCCTGGAGCGTCTCGCCACAGAAGCCGCAGAAGACGTCGGTAGAGATGCCGCAGTCAGGGATGGCTTTGCGCAGAGCCTTGATCCGATCCAGATACCATTCGCGCGTGTATTTGCGGTTCATGCGCTTCAGTATGGTGTCTGATCCGCTCTGTACACAGAGGTGCAGATGGTTGCAGATGTTCTTATGCGAAGCCATTGCCTCGATGATCTTGTCCGAGAGGTCATGAGGGTTAGAGGTAGAGAAGCGGATACGCATGTCAGGTGCAGCCTCTGCTACGATATTCAGCAGGTCGGCAAAGTCAACCGCCTCGGCTGTCTTGCCCTCCTCCGCCTCCGGTACGTAATTGTATGAATTCACGTTCTGACCCAGCAGCGTCACCTCTTTGTATCCCTTCAGCTGCAGGTCCTTCAGCTCATTAATAATACTATCCACAGCGCGTGAGCGTTCACGTCCGCGTGTGTAAGGGACAATGCAGTAAGAGCAGAAATTATTACAGCCGCGCATGATGCTGATAAAGCCACTGATGCGGGTATTGCCCATGCGTTTAGGGATGATCTCCTTGTAGGTTTCAGTGGTAGAGAGTTCTACGTTGACAGCCTCCATTCCCTGTTCGGCAGCAGTCACCAGATTAGGCAGATCCAGGTAGGAATCCGGACCTGCCACCAGGTTGGCACCGTGGGCAATGAGCTCTTCGCGCACACGTTCAGCCATACAGCCCAGTACACCGATGATGAGTGGTTGTGCAGCCTTGCGCTTGTTCTTCAGGCTCTGGAAGAACTGAAGTCTGCCATAGATTTTCTGCTCGGCATTATCGCGCACCGAACAGGTGTTCATAAACACGGCATCTGCCTCTTCCAGCTGCTCACATAGCTCATAGCCAATGGTCTGCATAATGCTGGCAACCACCTCGCTGTCGGCTACATTCATCTGGCAACCATAGGTCTCAATAAATAATTTCTTCATTATTTAGTTAAAAAATGTTTACAAATTGAAATTTTTTGAGCATTTTTTTTGCAATTAAGAGGAAAGTCCCTATCTTTGCAGCGAATAAATTATCATAGTTAAGGTTTAGGTTAATAATGCAAGTCTACCCGTGAGGGCGGGCTTGTTTTTTTATATTATCAGTGTTAAAAAGCGGCAAAATAGCATAAGGTCAGCTGATTTCTTCCCTAAAATTTGCTAATATCAGCGAAAATAAGTAATTTTGCGGCGCAAAGATACGCATTTTTTTATTAGACACAAAATTTTTGATATGATTTATACCAAAATGACTGCCGAAGAGGCTGCAGCGCTCATTCAAGATGGCGATACATTGGGTTTTAGCGGATTCACTGCCGCTGGTACACCGCGCGTCGTTCCTGCTGCTTTGGCTAAACGTGCTGAATCAGAGCATGCGGCAGGTCGTCCATTCAAGGTTAACCTTTTCACTGGCGCAGTTACCAATGATGCACTTGATGATGCCCTCGCTGCTGCCCATGCAGTAGGCAAGCGAATGCCATTTAACGGCTCATCAGCCATGCGCAAGGCTATCAATAACGGCGAAGTCAGCTACTTTGACATGCATCTCTCCGTAGTAGGCCAGTATGTCCGCTACGGCTTCCTCGGCAAGATGGATTTCTGTATCATCGAGGCGGTGGGCATCACAGATCTCGGTGAGATTACACTCTCTGGAGGTGTCGGCTGCGTGGATACCTATGCACAGGTGGCTGACAAGATCATCATCGAACTTAATTCTGCCTATGACGAGCGCATCCGTGGCATGCATGACATCTATACGCCAGCCACCCCTCCGCGCCGTAGGGAAATACCTATCTATGAACCCTCTGACCGAATCGGAAGCCCCGTGCTGCACGTCGATCCCAAGAAGGTAGTAGCCGTGGTGGATTGTCACTATAAGTACGGAGTGCCGCCATTCACGCCAGTTGATGCCACCACCGCCACCCTTGGCAAGAACGTTGCCGCTTTCCTCTCATCTGAGATCAAACTGGGTAAGGTACATCAGGGCTTCCTGCCTATCCAGAGCGGCGTGGGTAATGTCTCGAACGCTATTCTTGATGCCCTGAAGGATGCCCATGATATTCCGCCCTTTACGCTCTATACGGAGGTGCTCCAGGATAAGGGCATCGAACTCATTGATGCCGGCAGATGCACCTTTGCCTCAACCGGATCTCTGGCAGTGAGCGATGCCGTCTATGACAAGATCATGGACAACATTGACTTCTACAAGCAGCACATCATCCTGCGTCCGTATGAGATCTCCAACCATCCGGAGATAGTGCGCCGTCTGGGCGTCATCACCATCAATACGGCGCTGGAGGTAGATATCTTTGGCAACGTCAACTCTACGCACGTGATGGGTACCAAGATGATGAATGGAGTGGGCGGTTCGGCTGACTTTGCCCGCAATGCCTACACCTCAATCTTCATCTGCCCAAGTATTGCCAAGAAGGGTGCCATCTCTGCCATTGTCCCCTACGTGTCGCACATTGATTCGAGCGAGCATTCCGTGATGGTAGTCATTACCGAACAGGGTGTGGCTGATCTGCGTGGTCTCTCGCCACGTGAGCGCGCCGAGGCAATCATTGAGAACTGTGCGCATCCTGATTATCGTCCGCTCCTGCGTGAGTATCTGCATCTGATGGATGGCCAGGCATGCCATACACCGCTCTCCATGCAGCATGCCTTCTCCTTCCATCAGGAGTTTATGAAGAGTGGCGACATGCATAACGTAAAGTACTGAAATTTAAATACACGCCAAGACCGCTGGCATCCATTTACGAACTGTGAAATGGATGCCAGCGGTTTTTGGCACGTATTTCACAGTTGTGAAATGGACGCCAGCATGTCTTGGCATGGATTTCACAACTGTGAAATTGCCGCCTTAGGTCTTGACACGCATTTCTCAACCGTGAAATTGCCGCCGTTACTATCTGGCAGCTTTATATAAAATAATGCATCAAAAAGCACCCAAAATTCCACCTATTCTTTTCATTTCCCTCTCATTTTTATGTTTTTGAGCATGATTTAAGTAATTTTTTGCCCCAAAGCTATTTTTTTTTTTTTTTTTTTTCGTAAATTTGCAGAATAAAATAAAACCTTAAGTGCGTCTTTACACACTGTTTATTAAGTGGATTTAACAAGCTAAGCTACGAAATATTAGCCCAAATGATTAAAATTATACGACACATACTTCTGGTGTGCATGGTGCTGCTTTCTTCGCACGCGCGCATGTATGCTCAATCGCCCGAGACTTCGGAGTCGGAGGGATTGGACGTGATGTCGTATGTCATTTTCGCTGATGATGCCAACCGTGAGGCATTTGAGGTTGATTCCCTCTTTTATCTTCGCTCTTTGCCGATTGTCTTTGCCGTAGGTCGCACGGACAAGATTACCAGTAACCGTGAACTCCAGTATTTCATCAACTATGGCGTCCCCATGATCAAGGGGCAGAACATCCATAATGCCAAGATCCGAATCCGCAGTGCCGCCTCGCCTGAAGGACCGCTTTCGCTCAATAAGCGCTTGAGCCGTGGCCGCCGGGATGCGCTCCTGAAGATCTTCGAAGAGAATGGCGTTACCATCCAGGAGATGCAGGTGGACGTAGTGGATGAGGAGTATGAACTGCTTGCCTTCATGATGCGCCAGGCGAATGATCCGGATGCCGCGCTGGTAAGCCAGATGGTTGCGGAGGGGATCAATGATCCGGTGACGCTCAAGAGTCGGCTGCAGAAGTATGATAAGGGACTCCTCTGGCGTCGCATCCTCAAGGAGTATTTCCCTCCTCTGCGAGCTTCACGTTTCATGATCATCTTCCCCGAGAATACTGCTGACGAAGTGACCAAACTGGGTATTCAGCCGCTGAAGGCAGAGCGAACAGATCTGGCAAACTACCATCTGAACTTCCCTGACACCCTGCTCTTGGGAAATATCCTCCAGTGGGAGCCGGAGCTGGAAATCCAGGTAAGGCGCGAGATGCTTGCTCTCAAGACCAATCTGCTGGAATGGGGCGCCTACGTACCGCAGTATGGTTGGTGTCCGATGCCAAACGTAGAGCTGGAGTATTATCCCAAACATGGTCACTGGACCTTCGGCGGCACGTTCGACTGCCCTTGGTGGATAGGCAATACCACGAACCATAAATACTTCGAGCTACGCAACTATCAGCTCTACACCCGCTACTATCTGCGCAATAGTGACCACAGCTACAGCGATGAACTCCATACAGTGCCAGCGGCAGATCAGGCTGCCTTCAGGGGCTTCTACCTGCAAGCCTACGCTCAGGCTTTCCTTTATCAGATTGGTTTCACCGCCAAGAAGGGCTGGATAGGTGAGGGCTTGGGTGGCGGCATCGGTGCCGGTTACGTATTGCCGCTGAGCCGTGACGGGCACTGGCGTCTGGACATCGGTATGCAGCTCGGACTCTTCCGCACACAGTATGACCCCTTCGTGTATGGCAAGCCAGTGTATCACGGCGGAGAGATAGACGGAAACTATTACTACAACACCGATCTCTATAGTGATAACTTCGTGAAGCGAATGCACCGCTATACGTGGTTCGGCCCAACGCGAGTAGGTATCAGTATCAGTTATGATCTGCTCTACCGCAAGCGGCATGACAAGCGCCCAAGCTTCAGCAAGTGGGAGAAAGGAGATGGCAGATGAGAAAGCTGTTAACTGTTCTCCTCGCACTGTTAACTGTTAACTGTTCACTGTTAACTTTTCTCTCCTGCGACCGCGAGCCACCCCTGCTTCTGGTTGACCGTGAGATCAAGGTAGAGTTCGAAAACAGCCGAGTCATCCTTGATATTGACGTTCTTTGGGAATATGAACTGTTCTACGACTGGCGAACCGAATGGACCTACGGATGGGACGAGCAGGATGATTACCTCTTCGGAACGTGGGAGATACAGGAGCCGCATACCTTCAACGTCAGGCGCTACTTTACGGAAGATGATCCGTACGCACCGCATTCTTCGGTACTCTCCAGCATCGTCAATGGCACCCGAATCCAGGACAAATATAAGCTGGGCTACTATGACATCCTGCTCTGGAATGACGTTGTGACGATTGACGGTGTCCAGTCGCTCCACTTTGACGAAGAGACCACGCTGGAATATGTCACCGCTTATACCAATCAGGCATCCAGTCATACCTCCGTGCCGCATCACGCTCCGGTAGATTCGCAGCCCTACAAGCCCGGCTTTGCATTCTATCAGCCAGAGTTCCTCTTTGCCGGTGACTATGATGACCTCCATGTGAGTGACAATCCTGCCGATTATGACTCGCTTATTGTTGAGACCAATACCTGGTATAAGTTCGTGCCAATCATCATGACCCCCGTCACCTACATCTACCTGACGCAGGTGATCATCCACAACAATAATAACCGTATCACCGGAGTGGATGGCAGCGGTAACCTTACGGGTCTGGCGCGGTCGGTCAATCTGAAGTCGCACATCTCCAGCAAGCAGGACATTTCGGTCAACTATCCGATGCGTATGAAGAAGCATCTTGCCTATAATGATACGATCCTGCAGCGTGAGGAGGATGTGGATGTCATAGGTGGACGAACCATCACCTTCGGTCTTACAGGTATCAATCCTTATCAGGTGACGCGAGCCAGTTCAAGTTTTCAGGAGATTGAAGACTCACCGATACCGAATTTCCTTGAGGTGAACATGCTCTTCTACAACGGCAGTGACTCCACGTTCGTCTTTGACGTCACGGATCAGGTGAAGCAGCGCTACAAGGGCGGTGTCATCACCATCCACATTGATGCAGATGAGATCCCGATTCCGGGCATAGGCGGCGGATCGCTGTTTGATGCCGAGATTGAGGATTTTGAGGAAGAAACGCATGAGTTTGATATGTAATTGATAATTGAAAATTGATAATTAACAATAAATACAACATTCTATGAAAAAAGTCACTCTTTACACATTGACCGCAATGGCGATGGTCGGCTGTTCGGAGGATGAGTATCTCGGACAGGTCAACAATACGCCTGAACCAGTAGCTCCCCAGCAGGTCAGCATCTCATTTGGCGCGGGGTCAGACAAGGTGACCCGTGCAACTTCTGGTCTTGAGTCCGTGACCGGTACCTTCAAGGTCTATGGCACCAAGGGCACATCGGATGCTCAGGTAATTAACAATTACGTCGTGTGGCACGCCCAGCAGGCAGGTCAGACACTGACCGACACCTATTACTGGGATTATGTTGGCACAAAGAACAGCCAGCAGACACCTTACATCGGTGATGAGCAGGGCACTCTTTCCCCAATGGCAGCTATCACGCTCGACCGTGAGCAGCAGGAGAAATTCTGGGATTATGAGCATCCTTACTATCGCTTCTGGGCAATTGCTCCATGGGATGACAATGTGAAGTTCTACAACGCCGCTGCCGAGACAACGGCCAACACCGATGGCATCGTCACCAAGGCTGTGCTCAGCAACGTAGGCGGTCACCTTCTGCATAATGACGGAGCCGCTAACAACTATTCCACCTATTACGTAGCTAATCCGCTCAAGGTGGATCGGACGGATTATAACCAGAAGGTCAATTTCGTATTCGGCCGCGCACAAAGTTTGGTGCGTGTAGGTATCTATGAGACTGTGCCTGGCTATGAGATTACAGACATCAAGTTCTACCAGACACGTATCTCCAAGACCGGACAGATCCTGAAGGTTAAGGGCACAGGCACGGACAACATTGTGCTTAACCGTACCGACCTGGCATTTGTTGGTAACACTACAGCCGGCACTCCAGGTACTGTGACCGTCACCTACGACAATACCAACCTTACCTACAGCCTCGGCTACGATGAGAGCGACATCACCGCACTGAAGTATTTTGAGGCAGGTAAGATGACCGGCGTTCCTGCCACCAGCAGCACAGATGCCCAGCTTTGGGGTACGGATAGCGACATGGGTTCGAGCCACTACTTCTCCGTATTGCCTACACCTACAGTCAAGGGTAATTACGGTACTCCATACGCTGACAATTCCCTTCCTATCTATCTCTGCTGTGACTTTACGCTCCGCTCTACGGATGGCAACTCACAGGAGGAGATCTACGTGAAGGGCGCAAGGGCAGTGATTCCAGCTACCTACACCACCTGGAAGCCAAATCATGCCTATACATATCTGTTCAAGATCTCGCGCAATACGAATGGTACTACGGGCAACTGGGATCCAACCGGACCTGTCGATCCAGAGGATCCAAGCAACCCGGATCCTGAAAATCCGGATCCAAACAATCCTGATCCAAACAGCCCAGATGATCCTACTCCTGGTCCTACCGATCCAACTGATCCGGATTATGACCCGGACAAGGATCCAACCATTTCGCCAGAGGGACTCTTTGCTATCACCTTCGATGCCGTGGTTGAGGATTATGTAGATGGTGCTGTAGAGGGTACTACCACCACCTTCACCACACCAAGCATTACCACCTATCAGAATGGCATGGACGTAACAGATGCCGGTATCATCTATCAGCCGGGTGAGGACATCACCTTCACGGTAATGGAAAATACCACCGACGTTACCAGCACTTATCGGGTTTACGTGAGCGCATGCATGAGCTCATACAACTTTAATAAGTCGCCTGAACAGAATGGTGCAGCCTTCACGCTCAACACCACCGGAAAGATTGTCAACCCAGGCGCCGGATGGTATGTAATCAAGGCACAGGACACTGACGTTGATCCTACCCACGTAGCTTACAAGGTAATCCGTGTGGGAAAGGCTGATCCAGTAGAATAATAAATAATTAAAATCAATATTCACATTTAAATTCTTTTCACTATGAAAAAGTATTTTTATTTCTCACTCGCAGTCTTGGCGCTGACAAGCTGTAGCGATGAATTCATCGGCGAGGGAACGGGTACGGGTTCTAAGGAGAATCTGGAACAGGCTATTGTATTGGGCGGAAACGCAAAGGCTCTGACACGAGCCGACCATGTTGGTGCAGATGCTGCAGCTCTCCTTAATAATAACTTTATTGTCGAGGGTATCAAGGGTAATGGTGACTATAGTTCACTTGAACAGACGGAAGTATTTGACCACTATAACGTGAATTATACTGCTTCCACTGCCAATACTACAGAATCTAATACTAATGACTGGGAGTATGTTGGTATTGGAAAGCATGGCCTCTCTGCCGCATCTCAGCAGACAATTAAGTATTGGGATTATGGAACCAAACAGTATGACTTCATTGCTTTCTCTTATGGAAAATCTAATTATGAGAAAGCAGTCCTGACAGAGATTCAGTATTCAAAACTCGGTTTTCCAGTTGATGCAACAGATCATGCTAATGCTGTATATACTGTGACAGGTGTTGCATCTGAACTTGCTAAGACTTATATCGCAGATCTTGTTACTGTGTATAATCGTGACGCAGTAAGCGAGTACAAGACCGTAATTACTCCAAAATTCCGTTCTCTTGGTACCAAAGTTCGTGTAGCATTTTATGAAACTGTCCCAGGCTACTCGGTTAAGAACCTTAAGTTTTATAATGAGGCTTGGGATGGAACAACAGTTACTTCTGCTGCTGGTGATGCTGAAGCTACCCTCTTTTCGGCAGGCAAAATTTTCCCAGGTGCAACTTCTAAGGGTACCATGAGTGTTTATTATCCTACTGTAGGATGGACAAATTCTGCACATGGTACACTTAGTCCTGATTACAATCAGGCACACATTAAGTTTGAGCCTGGTTCAGAGACGGCGGATGCTCTTGTCTCGACTATGTCTTTTGGAACGCTTGCTAACCTCTCAACAGCAGAAGGTTCAGAAACTGCGGATAACATATACCTTGGCCGTACATCTAATACCGCAACTTATGCTGGTGATGTAACTGCTGCTGATCATGCTTACAAGGTGGTTCTTCCTCTCGGTGCTAGTGATAACATTCAGCTTCGAGTAGAGTATGACCTTGTGCCTATTGATGGTGCAGAGGAAGTAATTCATGTTCGAGATGCCCGTGCTGTAGTCCCAGCTGCTTATGCTGATTGGAAGCCTAATTATGCATACACCTACGTTTTCAAGATATCTGATAATACAAATGGATGGACTGGTGTTGATGGTGATGGCAAGGTTGTAGAAGGTCTTACCCCAATTACCTTCAATGCAATTGTTATTGATACCGAAGATGGTGTACAGGAGACTATTACAACGGTTGCTTCTCCAAGCATCACTACTTATCAGGAAGGTGTAGCAGTAACTTCTTATAATGAATATGAGGCAGGTGATATTTATGCTTCAGTTATGGACGGAACTACCGCTGTTGATCTCAGCAATCTCACAGCACCTGCAGGTGTAGCAGTTTATGAAGCTTCTGCAACAGATCCAAAGATTATTACAGAGGCTCTTGTTCAGGATCAGTTAAATGGTACAAAGCATGACACAGGTATCACTCTTTCTTCTTGTGGTTATACACTTGTAAGTGAAGTTCCTGCTGCTGACGGCAATACTCTTACTGTTTCTGCATGCAAATTCTCTGTTGTGTCTGGAAAGACTTATGTATTCATGTACACAGACGGTTCTAAGAACTACGTTAAGGTAATCAGGGTTAAGTAACCCCTTCCTTCCTTATCCCCGACCTCGATCATAACTTATGACCAGAGCCAGGCATAAGTTATGACAAGAAAAAGGACAAGGAAATAACTAATAAGCCAAGTGGGGTTGAATGTTCCCCACTTGGCTACAAATCATTAACGCCCCGATGGGCGAACACATTATTTATTAATTACGCGCGCGTAATGAAACTGATCCATTTAGTAGGCCTATGGTCTATGGTAATGCTGTCAGCATGTGGCGGGAAGGATGATCCTGTGATCAATCCAGACAAGCCGACTGCTGAAGAGCATGCCATTTGCTTCTCGTCTTCCAAGGAGGAAGGGGAGGAGTTGGTTACGCGTGCACATGAAGGCTCTTCTCGTACGCGCGTGAGTGCAGACGTGGATGATACTCGCGCAAACACACCTATGAACCGTGATTTCGTAGTCTATGGCTACAAGCATGTGGGTGGAGCAACTCAGCTGGTGTTTAACGGATATACGGTTCATTATCTATCAGGTTCTGCCAACACCTCAGCCGATAATACCCATGACTATTTCTACGTGGGTGGTGAGCAGACACTGAAATACTGGGACTTCGCCGCCACGGAATATCACTTCTGGGGAATGTATGAGAAGACTGACGGTCTTGCCACATTCTCTGGTTCGAAAAACGAGATCCTCACCATTCCTGAAGTTCAGCTCAAAACGGGCGAACCAGACCCGGCGGATGATGTGCTCTTCTCTGCGGTCAACGTTCGCCAACCCGTTTCCCCTGACGTGGTGCGACTACTCTTCAAGCGTCCGTACGCTAAACTTCGCGTCATGTTCTACACCTCAGAGACCATTGAGGATGATTCGGATAATATCGAACTGACCCAGCTTACCTTTGCCCCAGATCCTTCAGCCAGCTCTCCACTGGTGAATAAAGTGTATGGCGAGGGCAATGTAGTAGTGACCTATCCGTTACCTAACGATGATTGTTCCGGTGATGCCAAGGAGAGCGTTATGGTAGAGAATCTGAACTCACCTAGTGATTGTCTCACCTTCGAGGATGTAACCCTCACCAAGACAGCCGGCATTTCGAGCAAAACAGCAGTAACTGCCAAGGTCGATGCTTTAGGAGCGGAGTACTACTATCCGCTGCCGATGGGCGAGCTGAACCCGGCCTTCACCATGAAGGTATGCATCAACGGCGATACGGAACTGAAGACAGCCGTGGTTCCAGCCGTCTATATGCGCTGGCAGGCCAACTACCTCTACACCTATATTTTCAAGATCACCGAGGCAGGTAAGAAGATCGAATTCTACGACGTGAAGATTGACCCATGGAAGTATGGCGGCAGTCAAGAGGAAGAGTGGCGGAATTGGTAAAAGCAAATATTTGATCCGAAATGAAACTGAAGAATAGCTATATAGTTCTCTTGTTGGTCAGTGTGCTCAGCTTCTTCTCCTGTGCGGACAACGATGACGTGCAGGAGCAGGAGGTAAAGGAGTATTGCCTGCAGATGGCATGGAGCAACGGCAGGGAAGGTGGCGAGACGCGAACGCTCACATCCTTCCTGACAAATGTAAATCGAGGCGATCTGGCTCTTGATCCTTCAGAATATCCAGAAGAGATAACTTTGCGGTGCAATGATAAGGATATCAAACTGACCCGAACTGTTGCCCTTGATCCATGCACTGATCATTCCGGTTTCTACCATGGCTATACTTCTGATTATCCCCTCAAAGACATTGAAGCCAAGAAAGGCGTGACAGCTTCGGCAAAACTGGATGATATTGATGAACTGTATAGCGAGGAGAGTGATGTAGAGGTGGATGGTGTGCATCTGAAGATTACGATGCACCACAGCAAGGCACTCCTCCGCTTCGGCTTCAAGGTGGATGACCGCTATGACAAGATCCGCTACATCAAGATAAAAAGCGTGACGCTGACAGAAGGTATTTCACAATCGAATACTGTTCCTTGTTTCTCCGCGGAGAAGGTTCTGAACACGGACAATCTCCAATTTGTTGCCTACGCTTATTTGGAGGTGGATGCCAGCAAACCTGACTACGTGACGACAAGCACCAATTTCACCATCCGGTGTACGTACGATATCTTTGACAAGGATGCCGACATTGATCTGCTGACGAAATCTTGGGAAGAACTTACAGATGAAGAGCAAACAGAGGTCGCTTCACATCGTACACGTGAAGCCGTCATCGCAGAGAATACCTTTCGGCTTAGTAAGCTGAAAGATGCCGATGATAATGTGATAACGACACTTCGAGCCGGTTATTACTACGACCTCAACATCACACTCAACCCCGATTATCTTTATGTTTTGTTCGATCATGACAATAATCATATAACAATCGAATAGAAGATATTGAGTGTTCCGCAGTGCCAAGCATCGCCTCAGGTTTCAGAGCTGATGCTGAAACATACGCCTCAAGCAGCGCATCGCTTGGCTTGAACAGCAGATGAATGTAAAGTCATAACATTTTCTTTTAATAAATTGATATGATGCAAATGACAACGACCTGTAACAGGATATTTGATAACATACATAGACCTTTCCTGCTCCTCTTCATCATGATGGTGATGGGAGTGGAAAGTGCGTGGGCTGACACTTGGGATGGAACCACCAGGACTGCACCTGACATGAGCACCAACAACGGTTCTTCGGAGGCTCTCGCCATTCAGATTACCAATGCTGCCGAACTCGCATGGCTCGGAGAGCAGTTCAGCAAAAACACTGTTGCCAATGGCAAGACATACGGTGGCAAGTATTGGAAGCTGATGGATGACATTGACCTTGGTGGTAAAGATGACTTCACGGGCAAAGATTGGGCTAGTGTTATCGGTAACTTGAATGCTAACAATACTTTCTTCGGTTACTTTGATGGCAATAACAAGACCGTCAGCAATATTCAGGTTAAGAATGCTAAGTCAAAGATGTACTATGGTCTTTTCCCTGCTATTGTGGGTAAAAGTGCAGAAGTCCCATCAGAAATAAAGGGTTTGAAAATAAACGGTG
The DNA here is from genome assembly GCA_045617885.1 of Bacteroidales bacterium. Classification (GTDB taxonomy): domain Bacteria; phylum Bacteroidota; class Bacteroidia; order Bacteroidales; family UBA3663; genus Liminaster. The sequence continues at coordinate 16,430 of JAZLJN010000036.1, forward strand.
TTTATTTGAAGTCAACGGAATCAATGAATAAAACCACTCGTATAGGTGCATTGGCTGGTTACGCAAACAAAGCGACCATCTCTAATGTCACAATCAGCAATGTGAAATTCACATATACGGGTGGTATTGCTGATGAAAATGACTTAGGAGGTGCTGTTGGTTGTACAGAGGGTAGTGTCTCCCTTGAATCAGTAAGCGTCAACACTGTTGATGCAGATTTCACAGGCACCACAACAAGCCTTTATGTTGCAGGTCTCGTAGGTAAAATCAATTCACTTACAACTGTCAGTAAATGTAGCACTTCTGACGTAACCATTACCTATAATACTATCGCCAACGCATCACGCATCTCTGGCTTAATAGGTTATACAAAGGGTGCAGCAAATGCTCCTATTACCATCAATCGATGCTCTGTAACTAATACTAAAGTTGACTTAAAAAAAGGTATCAACAACGGTAGTTACATTGGTGCTCTCGTAGCACAGACAGCCGACAACACACAGATTGGCGATGGTACGGATGCCAATAAAAACACAGTCTCTTCTCCTGATATAAATATTGGAGAAGACATCAAGGCTGCAAGCTACATCGGTGGTGCTATAGGCGACCATGCAGGAAATACAACCAATAGAACATCTGTCGTGAAGAACCTGACGGTCACCTCTCCAAAAATCACAGTAAACAACTACTCAGCCGGTACCTCCCTGACCGGTGGTGTATTCGGTCGTGTGTCAACCTATACAGAAGTGGATGGCGTGAACCTCACAGGAACTACGCTTTCATTCACAAAAGATTTTGGCGTAGCCCAGCAGATAGGTACATTCGCAGGAACTATCACTGGTAATGCCACGCAACAGATTTCTGTAAAGAACGTGACGATAGACAAGTCAGATCTTACTTTTGGAACATCTTCTACAAGCAATACCGTTGGTCTGAAAGCTGGTCTTGTCGGTCAGGTTTCTACCAACGTATTGCTGGACACTTGGACTGTGAATGGCGATTGTAGCCTTACGGTTAATGGCAGCATTGCTACTACCGCCTCACAAATAGGCAACTTTGCAGGTTATGTAACTGGTGCAGAAAATGCACCTATTGTCATAAAGAATGTAACATTCAAAGGTGATGTAACGACTAACATTACCGGAGCCATGTCTATTAAGGACTGTAAGATTGGTGGTGCCATCGGTCAGATGTCAAGTGCTGACAAGATAAAAAATTCAATTGAAGTATCAAACTTCGAAATTGAAGGAAAAACCGATGTTACAATTGGTGGCGAATGTACTACTGCCGTCTATGTAGGCGGTTTCGCAGCTCACTACTCAAGTATAGCAAAGCAAGATAACTATGCCAAGTTGGCAGACATCACACTCTCAACAACCAATATCAATATCAATGGCGATGTAAAAGTTGCCAGTTATTTTGGAGGCTTGATAGGTTATACGACAACAGGATGTGATTTCCAGCGCCTGACCATTGATACGCCAACGCTTACTTTTGCCAAAGATGTAGGAGCCGCTTGTTTTATTGGAGGCGCTATAGGTGACTTCATTGGTGCCAGTGGATATACATCATCGATAAAAAACCTGACTGTCAAGTCTCCAACCATCTCTGTCAGCAATTATGCAAAAGGTGATGCAAGCAAGACAGGTACTGGTGGCGTTTTTGGTCTCGTATCTACATTTACAGATATTGATGGAGTGACCGTACAGGAAACTTCCACAATTACAGCCAAAGTTTCTTTACTTCAGAATATCGGTTCCGTAGTAGGTAACATAACAGGAAGTACAGCTCAGTTGGTATCAGTAAAGAATGTAACGGTGGAGAATACTGCTATTACCGTTAATGCCAATAGTTCTGGTAACATTGTTGGTCCTAAGGCAGGTCTCATCGGTATGGCATCTACCTACGTTTCAATGGATACTTGGACTGTAACTGGCAGTAGCAGCATCACAGTTAACGGTAAACTCCTCACCACAAGTTGTTACTTAGGCGGATTTGCAGGCATTATGACCGGTACCGCAATCATCGTCAACAAGGTAAACATTGGAAAGGCTAATATCACAATTGATGGTATTGTGGCAGTTAAAAGTTATTTCGGTGGTTTTGTAGGTTCTGCCTCTTCCGGTTGCCAATTTAGCGATATGCACATGACAGGAGAAGCAAATCTCAAGTTTAAGAATGATATAAATACTGAAAGTTACATCAGTGGTGGTTTTGGTTATCTTGCAGGAGCTGCATCTTCTCCAATTTCGGCATCAGACATCAGTGTAAACAAACCTACTATAGAACTTGGAGTGATTGCACCTGCCATGTACGTTGGCGGTCTTGCCGGACAGGTAACAACCTACTGCACTCTTGATGACTGGACTGCAAATACTCCAACCATCACCCTCAGTCAACCTATTAAGACAGCAAGTTATGTTGCTGGTGGAATTGGAAACATAACAGGTGCTGCAAACATGATATCTAAAGCATCGAATATCAAAGTTAACGATGCAACGGTTACAATAAGCGGCTCCAATATTAAGGACGCATGCATCGGTAACCTGTTCGGACGTGTTCAGACCTATAGTATTATAGAGAATTCTTCCTCAAAGAAATCCACGTTAACATATAATGGTGATATCACTGTTAATACAAACATTGGTGATGTGGCAGGTTATGTAACAGGTGCTGCGACTCAGTTAAAGGGCGTTACCTCGAAGGACGCTAAGATAACTATCAATGGAAATATCACAGCAAATGCGCTTTATCTTGGTGCTATTGCTGGCTATCAGACGTTGTCTGACATCCGTGAATCTACGGTTGATGGTGCGGACATTGCTCTCAATGGCAATAATGCAAGCAATATGTATGTAGGTGGCGCAGTGGGCTGGATGAATCCAACAGCAGCTCCAGTTACCATTCTTGAGCAGGTTGTTGTAAAGAACAGTAAGATACACACTGTGGGCAGTCACACTTATGCCAAAGGTAATAAGGTCCTGGCTGTAGGTGGTGTCGCCGGCTACGTAGGCCATTCCAGTGCTACAACGCTTGCAGAGCTCAATAAGTGCGTGACAGAAAACATTGATATCAACCTCAGCGGGTTTATCCCTGAAACTGGCAATACTAGTGGATCGTCGTATAACCAACAGCAGAACGCTTTCGTAGTTGGAGGCGTGATTGGTCGTATCAATACGCCATATAGATTGCCGGAACATCTCTACTTCTCGGGTAAGATTTATGCGCCTTTCGCAGCCGTAGGTCCTGTGGTGGGTGTATTCTTTACAAAGATAGACGCAGCTTCATATCTCTATGATGATTATTCTGGCGAGAATGCAAGTAAACTGCCAGCTGGAGAATGGGATAAAGCAGATACATGGTATTTCTCCAGCTATCAGCTCGGTTTGTCTTCAGAGGTTTTGAATCAAACAGCAAAACCAAAGAATTTTTCCGCTGCTACTACGAATATTGACGGCGTACAGTATCTGACTATAGGAGAGAATACATTGACTGCGTTCAATAAGATAGGTACAGCACAGAAGCATTCAAAGACTATCTTGTCTTATTCTGCAACAAGTGATATCATTCCTGCATGGAATACTGGTAGCGCAACTTACCCAGCCTACTACATGTACTACATGCAGGGTGTAAATCGTGCTACGTTCAATGATGAAATCGACATTGAGAAGGTACTGATAGGTTTCAGTTTTGCACCCGAGATAACTCGTACAGGTAACGAGACAAGTGGATTTGTCTTTACCGTTGATCCTGGTGATATTACTACAAATCCAGATTACACCATTACTTATCAATGGTACAAGTCGGACAAGACTACACCTATCTCTGGAGCTACTAACAGTTCGCTCAGCATATCTAAAGACGAACTTGAAGCAGCAGGTGGTACTATATATTGTGTGGTGACGGCAAGTGCAGACGGCATATCACCCTTCCGCGTCACTTTGCAAGGTTCGTATAAGATTGTAGTCTTTGTGGATGGTTCGAAAGGTGTTGACAACACCGCAGGTTCACGTCTTCGTGGATGGACACCTACAACAGCCGTCAAGACCATAGACAATGCCAACCAACTGCTATATTCAGAGGCAGAGGGCGGTACGTGGGATAATAATATAGTTGTTGTCATTGGTACACTGGAGTCAAACAGGGTATTCCAAAGCAGTGGCCGCAACCCTGCAACTCTTACCGGTATATGGGACGGTACAGATTATAAGGGTGTTATAGGTCTTAAACAAATTAACCCAGCTGCTGGAGAGCATTCCCTAAATATGGCTTCGCAGCCAGGCCAGAAAGGTGCCAATTGTTATGTGCTTGCTCCTACTAAGTTTGAAAATCTCGTTTTTCAAGGAGGTGACGAAGGTAATAACTTCATTGAATTGCACGGAAATGATGCATTCTTTGGCAAGGGACTGGTGATGAAGGGATTCAGGGTTCTCTCCGAATCCCATGGTAACTTTAACAATGAACAGACAATTCCTGAGTTCACAATTATCCTTTCTGCCACTAACCTAGGTAAAAATGACATAGATGCATACACCAACCGTACCAAGCCACAGGAGGTGACGTTCCAGTCAGGACACTATGGTCGAATCATGGCAGGACGTTTTACACAGAACTTTTTTGTCAGTCCTGATAATTCGGCTCATTCCATCCTCGGTTCGCCTGAACACCCTTATTGGGCAGTCGTAAACGTTGATATTGATGATGACAACGAGCCAACAGATGGTGCTAGTACTACTTATACATGCGATATCAATGGCTTGATTGCAGGTCTTACCGATGGAACAATGTATGGCGACTATACAATAAATTTACATGGTGGCAATGTTGTATATGTCGTGGGCGGAAATCAAGGAAACCCTATTAACAATGGAGATATTTCATACACACCTGTAGGTAGTACTACTAATGGTAAATTTGGGCAATGGCCTAATGCATCATATTTCGGACGCACGGTTATCAATATTGAGAAGGATCCGAATATTAATACTTGTTCTGCAGGCAATGTTTATGCCGGAGGCCTAGGACGTAAGATTCAGGATGGTTCTACTGCAGCCGCTGTGGATATGTATCTGTACGGTCGCACGGAGGTCAATATGTATGAAGGAACTGTAGGTAATGTATATGGAGGTGGCACCGGTGGCGTCATTGGCACTAATCCTTGGGATGCTCATACCCCATATGTAACAACAGCGGGTGATGATGCTAATAGCGCTATCCTTAATGGTGTGCAATATGGAGATAGTAGACAAGGAACATGGAGCAATATGACGACAGAGTCTCCGATGGCTAGGGTAAAACTACATAATCTTAATGCTGCAAACAGAGAATATGACATCGAGAGCTTAGATCTAAAAGAGTCTTCTACCACAATTAATGTCTTGGGTGGAACCATCAATGGTAGTGTTTATGGTGGTGGATATGGTTTCGTGCCAGATATGCCTGCGGAAGCAACTATGCAGGGCGTCGGTTCTGTGTTTGGTACTTCTAATATTAATATTTCTGGTGGAACCATCAGTGGATCTATATATGGCGGAAGTGAGGGTGCCTCCATTTATTATGGCCAACCAAATAAGTACGGTCAGAAAATCACTCACATCGCTGAGATGAATGGTACAGTCAACCTCCGTATTACCGGTACCGATGCCGTATGGCCAACCATTGGTGGTAATATCTATGGTGCTGGTAAAGGCATCGCATCTGTTGGTAGTGAGGAATACCTCCGCATTGCGACGGCTGGCAATACCGACCTTGGCGATGACTACAAGACTAACATCAACGTCCTCATTGATCTTCCAGAGAGCCATCCTTTCAATGGAAATATCTATGGCGGTGGAGAGATGGGAGCTGTGGACGGCACGACAAATGTAGTGATTAAGGGTGGTGTCTTCCAAAAGGATATCTTTGGCGCTGGTAAGGGTGAAGATGGGCACATTAATAAAGCGAAAGTAACTGGATCAAGCGAGGTTACCTTTGATGGAGGTAAAGTAAATGCTACTATCTATGGCGGTGGCGCTCTGGCTGTAGTCGATGGAGATACAGACGTTAATCTCAATGGTGGCATTGTTACTAAGGATGTCTTTGGCGGAGGTATGGGTGAGTTGAAGGCTGACCATACAGTCAAGACTTCTGCTGATGTAACAGGTACAGCCAGTGTTACGGCAAATGGTACAACCTTTACATTCCCAACAAACGGCATCGATCCACTGGTCAACCATAACATCTATGGTGGCGGCAATCTGGCAAGTATCGTAGGTGCTACGAAAGTGACTATCAATAAGGGACTACTGCCAGCTGGATTCCTCGATGGCAATGACGAATCACCATGGGGTAAGTATATTGCTGCCGTCAACGCTCAGGATGACAATGTGATGCAAGGCAGTGTATTCGGTGGTGGCTATGGCGTAAACA
>JAZLJN010000037.1:0-20598 GCA_045617885.1 Bacteroidales bacterium
GACCTTCAGCCTATTAAAGAGTTGACCATCACCTCACGCCTTGGTTATCGCATCAACCAGAGCAACTCACATGACTGGGCAGTTCCATTCTGGCTGTCTTCAATGGCTCACGGCGAGAACTATTCTATCTCAGCTTCAACCAATGCAGGTTACTACTATCAGTGGGAGAACTTCGCAAACTACATGAAGCAGATCGGCAAGCACAACATTGGTGCCATGGTTGGTATCTCATTCACCAAGAGCCATTCTGACAATACCAGCGTTTCTTCTGCTTCTACCGAGGGTCCTGTTCTTGATGGTGAAGGCGCAAGCAACTTCAACTACATCAACAACCTCAATGCTCTTGGTAAGTCAAAGCTCACTGCAAGCAACTCACCTTCTGATGCAACCTCATACTCATACTTCGGTCGTCTGTCTTATAGCTATGACAACCGCTATAGCTTGCAGGCAAACTTCCGTCGTGATGCATTCGACTCTTCTAAGCTTTCAAAGGATGCTCGTTGGGGCAACTTCCCTTCATTCTCTGCAGGTTGGACCATCAGCAACGAAACCTTCTTCAAGGATCATGTTTCTAAGGACGCTGTTTCTTTCTTGAAGCTTCGTGGTTCATGGGGTCGCAACGGTAACGTCAGCGTACTCAACGGCTATCAATATTCTGCTACCATCGGTATTGGTGGTTACTATCAGTTCAATCCAGGCGCTAATGAGATTACCACAGGTGGTGCTCCTGGCAAGCAGGCTAATCCTAATCTTCAGTGGGAAACTTCTGAGCAGCTTGACTTCGGTTTGGATGCACGCTTCCTCAGCGACCGCTTGACCCTCGGTATTGACTGGTATAAGAAGACTACTAAGGATCTTCTCCTTTCTGTAACTGGTATTCCTGAAATCGGTGGTCAGAGCCAGTATGTAAATACCGGTGAGGTCCTCAACCAAGGTTGGGATATCGAGTTGGGCTGGAAGGATAATATCGGTGATCTCAAGTATAGTGTAAATGCTAACTTCTCTCCATTGAAGAATGAGGTACGTGAGGTTAACTCAGCATACGCTCGTATTCAGGAGGTAGGTATCAGCGGTTTCAACAACCAGATGCAGCCAACCTTCGAGAAGGGTCATAAGGTATGGTTCTTCCGTGGCTATAAGTATGCAGGTGTTAACCCAGAAACTGGCGCTGCTCAGTACTACGACAAGGATGGCAACATCACCGGTGCTCCTGTTGAGAACGACAAGTATGACCTCGGTGCAGGTATTCCAGACTTCTCATACGGTATCACCGTCAACCTTGAGTATAAGGGCTTTGACCTCACCGTATTCGGTACTGGTGCTGCTGGCAACAAGATCTACAACCTCATGGTTTCGGCTGACCGTCCTCAGATCAACGGTATTGACACCTATTGGAAGAACTCTTGGAAGAATCCTGGTGACAACACCAAGTATCCTGATATGAAGCAGGTCAACACCAGTTGGATCTTCTTCTCATCTGATGCTGCTCTCTTCGATGGTTCATTCTTCAAGTTCAAGCAGATTCAGCTCGGTTACACTGTTCCTAAGAAGCTCATCAAGAAGGCTCTCCTCAGCGACCTCCGCTTCTCAGTTTCTTTGGATGACTTCTTCTGTATCACCAGCTATCCAGGTGCCGATCCTGAGACCTCATCTCTCAACAACGGCGCATCACGTGGCTACGATAATGGTAACTACCCAATGCCAAAGAAGGTTGTCTTCGGTGTAAATATTGCATTCTAATTTGATAAAAACAGACAAAAGAATATGAAAAAGTCATTATATTCATTGGTCGCTCTCGCTTCTGGTGTGTTTGCATTCACCTCTTGCGAAGATCAGTTGGACATCGAACAGAAGGGCGCAATTGCTATTGAGAACTTCTACAAGACCGATGCTGACTGCGAAAAAGCACTTGCTACCGCATACGAGTATTTCCAGGTTGAGACCATGGGTCGTACTACCTTCGGTCCTGCTATCTATACCCCTAACAAGGTCATGGGTAACGATGCCGGTGATGATGTAAACTATGGCGGCGGCAACTACGGTGACCACGAGTTTGGTGGTACCGTCGATGAGTTCCGCTACAAGCATACTCCAGAGGCGATCGACAGCATGTACAAGGGTCTCTACTCTTCAATCTTCCGTTGCAACCTCGTTATCAGCTACTTTGGCGAGAAAGCAGACGCTACTTCATTCATGAAGCAGGCTGTTGCAGAGGCTCGTGTACTTCGTGCATACGACTACTTCCTCCTCGCTTGCTACTGGGGTCAGCCACCTTTCGTTGATCAGTTGCTCCCAGCCGACGCTCTTCCTGCCAACAATGAGAAGACCCAGCAGGAGTACTTCCAGTGGGTTGCACAGGAGTGTAAGGATGCTTGCGCTAACCTGACCACCCGTAACGGCAAGACCGATAAGCCTGGTTCAGTACGCGTAACCACAGGTTTCGCTCAGGCTCTTGCTGGTAAGGCTTTGATGTTTGCTGGCGATTTCGCCGGTGCTAAGAGTGAGCTTGAAAAGGTTATCAAGTCTGGCAACTATGACCTCGTTCCTGGCACTGAGTTCGCTAACCTCTTCCATGTTGAGGGCGACTGCAACGAGGAGAAGGTATTCGAGATGAATATGGAGTTCAACGCAGCTGTAAGTGACTGGTCTTTCGGTTCTGGTATGGGTTTCATGAATCACTCAACCTGGATGGAAGCAGACTGTTTCAACTGGCGTGCCGGCAACTTTGTAACCAACCCTGCTAAGATGTACTGTGGTGGTGAGGATGGTTGGGGTTCTATCGGTGCTACCGAATGGTTCACAGAGGCATTCTTCGCTAACGAGGGTCACTCAGCTCGCTTCGATGCTACTTTGATGCACATCGATGACGCTGTATATCACACCTCTAACGTTCCTGGTTTCGACTATGGTGATGCTTCCCTCAACAGTCGCACAGCTGACGATCTCAAGAACAGCAAGGACGTAGGCATCTCTGACGTTACCAACGGTCTTTATGGCCAGTCATTCTTCTTGCCAATCAAGCACCTCTTGCGTGGTAGCGACGCTACTGATGGTGGTGGCAAGCATGGTAACAACCTCCGTCTCAACAACATCATCGTTATGCGCTACGCTGAGGTTCTCCTCAACTATGTAGAGTGCTGCATCCAGACAGGCGACGCTGGCACTGCTAAGACTTACCTCAACATGATCCAGAAGCGCGCTGGTGCTCCTGAGACCGAGGCAACTATGGAGAAGCTCAAGATGGAGAAGGCATTCGAGCTCTGGTTCGAGGGTTGCCGCTTCCAGGATATCCTCCGTTGGAACGATGCTGAGGCTAAAGGTCGTCTTACTAAGGCTGGCTCACAGGTTCCTCACCTCTTCGACAAGTTGTTCCGCGCTCCACAGGATGGTGACGAGAACATCCGTTGGGAGCATGGTACCGAGGCTAACAGCCGCTTCTACATTGTTCACACCCACGAGGCAAAGGACGCTGGCTTCGAAGTAGGTTTCGTTGAGGGTAAGCACAACCTCTTCCCTTACCCACAGACTGCTCTTGATCAGAACCCTAACCTCCATCAGAACCCTGGTCATTGATTTTGATCTAAATTAAGTAACATATAAATAATAACTTGGTCAAAAACTACAATGAGTTTATATCGAACAAGGAATTGAAGGAATTAAAAGAAATACAAGCTGTTAAGGTTTCCCTTTCATTCCCCTAAATTCCTTGTAGAAAAATACCAATTTATTATTTGTACTTAACTAAATTAATAAAAGAATGGGGTGTGCCAACGTTTTGGCACACCCCATTCTTGTGTCTTCTAATTTAGATTTTATTACGAAACTTCATTTTCGTGAAATGGACGCCAAGGGTTATGGACAAGGATTTCACGCACATGAAATGGACGCCAAGGGTGATGGACAAGTAATCCACGGTCATGGAAATGGACGCCGAGGGTAATGGACAAGTAAATCCATGGTCATGAAATGGACGCCAAGGGAGATGGACAAGGAATTCACGGTTGTGAAATGGACGCCAAGGGTTATGGACAAGGATTTCACAGTTGTGAAATGGACGCCAAGGGTTATGGACAAGGATTTCACAGTCGTGAAATGGATGCCAGTAGAATTTCCGGTTTTTTAAAATTCAAATAACTTAATCTGTCATTTTTGCTGACCAAATAAACATTTTTCGGTTATAAGTGTTACTTTTTCTGATTGTATTGATTGGATTCTCATTTTTATTATGTATATTTGCCACGTGTAAGATAATGTCCTGTTATGAAAAGTATAAGTAAGTCTTTTTTCTTTATCCTGATAACCGTCATTACATTGCCGTTCCTGTTCTCTTGTAGCAAGACGGATGAACGTCGTGATGCAGATATCTCCATCATAGTAACTACGGATATGCATGGAGCCTTCTTGCCATACGACTTCCTGAAGCAGGTGCCTGACTCTAATACTTTGGGTAACGTGATGACTTTTGTCAAGCAAGTGCGAAACTCTAATCCTGGAGGCACCATCTTGCTTGATAACGGAGATCTGATAGAGGGCACACCAGTCATGTATTATTACAACTATGAGGCTTTGCGTGAACAGCATATTGCCAGTAAGATCATGAACTTCATGGGTTATGATGCTCTGGTATTGGGTAATCATGATCTGGAGGGAGGAGAATCTGTCTATTACGATCATCTGCTGCGTGACTATCAGATGCCTTGGCTAGGTGCTAACGCCATTGATGAGCGTACAGATAAGCCGATGTTCAAGCCTTACACTATCATCGAACGCAAGGGCTACAGGATTGCAATACTCGGACTGGTCACGGCTGAGGTCTCCAAGTGGGTGCCAAAACTTGCCATCCCTAACCTTGAATTTGAGAGCATGATGGCATCTGCCAATTATTGGGTTCCCTATATCGAGCAGGTAGAGAAGCCGGATATGCTCATCGGTTTGTTCCATGCAGGCAGTGAGACGGTGGAGAGTATAGATGAAAACGGACAGAAATTCCAGGATGGAGCCATCCCTGTTGTACAGAGTGTCCGTGGCTTTGACCTGCTGCTGCTAGGGCATGACCATCTGGACAGGAATGATACGATCATCAATAATTTCGGTGATACGATCCCTGTGTTCCAGCCCTCTTCTCACGGCGAGAAAATAGGTCGTGTGGATTTCCATCTGTATGCTGATGCCCTGAAGGAGAATGGTCATGTGCGTGCCGAATTCAACATGAAAACCCATACGACCAGTGACTATCCGCTGGATCCTGGTTATCTGGAAAAGATTGAGGGTGTCAGGGAGACTGTGGATGCATTCTTGGATAGTCCGATAGGTACGATGTCTAAGAAACTGGATGGATCTGCCAGTCTGGTAGGACCGTCTAATATCATGGATCTGGTTCATTCGGTGCAGCTGAGTGTATCAGGCGCGGATATATCCATGGCAAGTTGCATCTCTGACTTCACTGACGTTAATGACGGAGATCTGACCATGCGTCAGCTGTTCGCTATCTACAAATATGAGAATCAGGTATCCAAGATCTGGATGTCAGGTTATGATGTCAAGCGCTTCCTGGAGTTCGGCTACAGCCGTCAGTTCAATCAGATGCGTTCGGCAAATGATCATTTGCTGTCGTTCGTGTGTGATATGGATGGCGAAGTTATGAAAGACCGTTTCGGTCCGGTGATGCTGACTCCTCAATATAACTTTACCTCGGCAGCAGGCATCAACTATACGGTGGATGTGAGCAAGAAGGTGGGTGAGCGAGTGACGATACATTCTATGGCTGACGGTACTCCATTCGATATGGGAAAGCGCTACAATGTAGTGCTCAGCTCTTATCAGGCAGCCGGCGGTGGCGCTTTCCTCCCTATCGGTTTGGGCTGGAATAAGGAAGAGATAGATTTCCACACCATCTATTCTACCGTTCGTGATATGCGCTTCTATATCAACCAGTATATTCGTGATTACAAGAATTCGGCAGATGTCCCGTTAGGAAAATGGGAGGTCGTGCCGCATGACTGGTGGCTGGCAGCCAAGGATAAAGACCTTCAGATACTGCTGCCTTATCTGGTGAAGTAGGATGCCCCCTCCGGCTCCACTTGAAGTAAAAAGGGCTCAAAAGAAATTGTATTTCTATTAATTCCTTCAATTCCTTGTTCTATAAAATATATAGTAGTTTTGACCAAGTTATTATTTATATGTTACTAAGGGAACTTTTTATAAAGGGAGTGAAAGGTGTGAAAAAGACGTATGTTTAAGCATACACATAAAAGAATAAATGTGTGATAAACGATAGTAACAATCGAAGTAATGCAGCTCGTCATTCTCTGGCGGGTTATTGCTGGCATCTGCTGGTGCTCTTCAGTATGCTGCTCACAGCCTGTGGCGTGGAGCGGCCTGAAGAGGCAGAACTTCTGCTTCTGTACACCAGCGATGTAATGAATTATACCCTTCCGTATGACTTGCTGAAAGATAAGCCGAGCGACGTGAGCCTGGCAAACTTCGCCACCTGCGTCAAGGAACAGCGTGCCGCATTTGGAGAAAACTGTATCGTACTGGACAACGGTAATAAGATATTGGGAACGGTACCGGCTGGATACTATAATTTTGTAGATACCCTGTCTGAGCCGCTTGCTTTCAGAGCAGAACGCCTGATAGGTTATGATGCCGTAGGACTGGGAGACAAGGACTTTGACGTGCCTGTGCTTATTGAGCAGAAACGATGGAGCCAGGAGAAGCAGCCGCCTGTACTTTGTGCAAATCTGGTAAACAGCCAGACGGGAAAGCCCATTTTTCAGCCATACAAAATCTTTGAACGGCAGGGAATCCGTGTAGCCGTACTGGGACTGATGTCACCTAATCTGCTGCCGTGGATTCCACAGGAGGATCGTCATGATGTTGACGTGGAGGATATGATTGAGTGTGCTGCCAAATGGATGCCTGTCATACAGCAGCAGAAGCCGGATCTGGTGGTAGGTCTGTTTGGTGCCAGTAAGAGGTATCAGGATCATGGAGACGGCATGGATACGTATAAGAATGCCAATGGAAGTATCCCTACAGCTATCAGGGTCCCTGGCTTTGACGTGGTCTTGATGGGCGGTTCGACGGACAGGGATGTGTTTGATGTGCTTAATGATGCCGGACAAACGGTGAAGTGTATTCAGGTAGGCACTACCTGTACGCATTGCGGCAAGGTGAATGTCTCTTTGCACCGTAATGCGGATGATACTTATGAGAAGCAGATTGAGACCTCAGTAATAGATTTGAAGGAATATGCTCCTGATCCGGATTATAGCAGACTGCTGGCTGGCGTACAGGATACGCTGCGGGAGTGGCTGAATAAGCCGATGGGTCTGTTGGCTGATACTCTCTTCGGCGCTCAGGGCTTTTATGAGCCAGATGCTTATAGGCAGCTGGTGCATCGTGCCCAACTTTGGTTCACGGGGGCTGAAATATCTTTGGCAAGTTGCCTGATTGGGACAGATACAATTCTGCCGGGTGTAATCACACCGCGTACGTTGTTCCAGATTTTCCCATACTCCAATTCCATAGAACTGATAGAGATGCAAGGTCAGGATATTATCCGAATCCTGGAATATGCTAGCGAAAAGCAGTTCGCGACGATGAGCTGCGCTGGTGATCCGGTATTGGCACTGAAGCGGGACGGACAGGATAATGTAGTTAGGAATGAAGATGGTGTCCCCTATCTGGCGGAACTGCCGCGTCATTTCCTCTCTGCAGCGGGCATACGCTATACAATAGATCTGACCAAACCAGCAGGACAGCGCGTCAATATCTCGTCAATGGCTGACGGCACAGCCTTTGACACACATAAGTCTTATCAGGTAGTAATCAATTCGTATATTGGAAAAAATGGAGGTTCTTTCTTCTCGAAGGGTTTAGGTTGGGATCGTGCTACTATCCAGTTGCATGCGGTGCCACGCTCACAGTTCTCTATCAGACATGCCCTGCAGGAATATATCCTGGCTATGGCAGGAGAGCCTATCCGGCTCAATCCGGCTAACTCGTGGAGACTTATTCCTGAATCGGTCGTAGCACCGGCTTTGCGTCGTGAAAGGAAGTCCCTTCCGCTATGGTAAAGGGGTAGCGTGAAGTGTCAGGATAGTCAGTTCAGGCTTGACTCCGATACGGACGGCAGGACCTACGCATCCCAGACCTGTGTTGACGTACAGATACTGTCCCTCCTGCTGATAAAGACCTGACCATTCAGGATATTTCCATTTGGAGGGGCTCCAGTTGCCAATCTTGAACTGCATGGCGTGGGTATGACCGCTAAAGGTCAGGTCAATGTGTGTATGAGGAATTACTTCGCTCCGCCAATGGATAGGATTGTGGCTTAAGAGTACGGTGAAGGTGGTGTCTGAAAGGTGTGTGCCGCCTACAGGTTCCATGGCTTTAGATAAATCTCCATAAACGGAAAAAGGCGGTTCTCCAATATTTTCTACGCCGACAAGGACAATGCTGTCCTCCTTATTATATATATAGGTGGAATGATTGTTGAGCATAGTCCAGCCAGCCTGCTGCTGGATGGTGATAAGACTGTCCACATCCTGCTTGCGCCGCATATCATCAAAGCCGCGCATATAGTCAGCATAATCATGATTGCCCAGAATGCTATAGAATGGGATGCCTGTCTCAGCTGTCAGTCTGGCAAGCTCATTACGGAATGGGTAAGCTTCAGCCGCACGCATGGACACCAGATCACCTGTGAAGACTACGATGTCTGGCTTCTGCTCCCGGATCCGGTCAATCAGGTCACGGAAGAACTGCTGGTCTTTGGTCACGTCAAAGCTGCCGATGTGAAAGTCGCTGATCTGGGCTATTTTGAACCCGTCAAAACCTGCAGGTATCCGGCTCGATGTAATCTCGGCGTTCTTGACTTCGACCTGGAAGCGAGTATAATTATGTCCGATATAATAGCTTGAGAATAGTGTGATAATGACGGCGCAGAATGTCACTAACCGGACTATCTGTGCAGTATGCTTGGTAAGGAAAAGACGGATCAGCCGGTAGAACGCCTGATCAATGATTAAGGCGACAATAACCAGTACGAGTATAATGATACCCCAGAAAAACAGTCGTTGCATATTCTATTTGTGAGTTAATTACCAGCATTCAACATCCTTGGCAATAGCGTCAGGGAGCGTCTCCTTGTGGAAAGTGGGATCAAGTCCCTGCTTGCGCTGCCTGCGGTAATCCTGAAAGAGGAGGAAAGCACGCGGAGAGAGTTGGACCAAAGCAATCAGATTGCATATCACCATGGCTGCCATGCAGATGTCAATGATGCTCCATGCCGTCTGGAGGGAGAGGATACCACCGGCAAGCACCATGAAGCCGGTGATGATACGGAAAATCAGGATCCAGCGGCGACGGCTCTTCTCTGACTTGCAGATGAAGCGGACATTGGCCTCTCCGTAGAAATAATTGGCTATGATAGTGCTATAAACGAAAAGGAAGATCGCTGCCGTGAGAAACCATTTGCCTATCGGACCAATCTCCTGCTCGATGCTCTCCGTAGTGAGCAGGATGCCATCTGTAGTGCCATTGTACAGGCCTGCCACCAGAATGATGGCGGCGGTGCATGAACAGATTACAAGGGTATCAGTGAATACGCCTAATGCCTGGAGCAGACCCTGCTTGACCGGATGAGAGATGTCAGCAATAGCGGCAGCATTAGGTGCGGAACCTTCACCTGCCTCATTGCTGAACAAACCGCGACGTACACCCTGCATAATGGCAGCTCCCACCATACCGCCTGCCACCTGGTTGATACCAAATGCCGACTCGACAATCAGTTTGAGAATACCAGGAATAGCGGTGATGTTGAGACAGATGATGACAAGAGCCAGCAACAGATAGCCAATTGCCATGAAAGGAACGCAGATGCTGCAGAATCGGGATATACGATGGATGCCGCCAAAGATTACAGCCAGCGTCATCAGGGTCAGGATGCATCCCATGGTGAAATTGTCCACGCCAAAGGCATCGCCTAATGAATCACACAGCGTATTGCTCTGCATGATCTGGTTTGCCATGCCAAAAGTGATGGTGATAAGCACGGCGAAGATGATGCCCATCCAGCGGCGTCCTAATCCCTGCTCCATACAATAGGCGGGTCCGCCATAGAAGGTGCCATCGGCAGTATTGCGTTTCTTATAAAGCTGCGCAAGGGTAGCCTCCATGAATGCCGTCGAGGCACCCAGCAATGCCATAATCCACATCCAGAAGACTGCACCCGGACCGCCTACAAAGATAGCAGAGGCTACACCCGCCAGATTACCCGTGCCTACGCGGCTGGAGAGGCTGACGGCAAAAGCCTGGAATGAGCTGATTGGCTTCTTCCCTTGCGTATTGTCAGAAGTATCGGTTTTGCCTGACTGCTTAAGTAACCGCCACATCTCACCCATCATGGTGAACTGTGCGGCTCGGAGCCTATAGGTAAAATAAAGCGCACAGCCAACCAGCATTGTGATGATGATATAGGTCCACACGACGTCATTCAGGGTGTTGAGCAGGTCCATTGGTTATCGGTAAGAAAAGATTAGTTAAGTACAAATAATAAATTGGTATTTTCTACAAGGAATACAGTAGAATTTAAGGAACCCTTAACCGCATGTATTTCTATTAATTCCTTCAATTCCTTGTTCTATAAAATATATAGTAGTTTTGACCAAGTTATTATTTATATGTTACTTAATAATTAAAGTTTTGGAATTCTGAAACTATTGATTTTGTTTTATTCTTGTGCAGTCTTTGCCTCTTTGTACTTTACGGCAAGCAGACCGAGGAACTTGCTGATCTGGTTCATTGCCACTTGCGTCTGTTCGCTGACCTGCTGGTGCTGCATGTGGAGCAGCAGCAGTCCGTACAGAGCGGTGAAGCAGGTTTCAAGTTCTCCAAGACGATGATCTTCGCCCTCTCCACCTTGCGCCTGTTGCTTGCTGCGCAGTTCTACGATATAGGGGAGGGTAGAGTAGTAGCAGGAGGTATAGATGGCGTCATTGCCCTCACGGAGCAATTGCTGATGAAGGTCGGTCAGGTCAATCATAATGTTGTCATTGATCTGAAGGTGTCCTTTCTCTCTTTTGCCCTCCTGAAGCAGCATGTCCCGGAGCTGGTAATACCATTGGCGGATTGCCTTCAGGTCAGCACCATCCACCGTTTCGTAGCGTGCCACGAGCAGTTGGTCTATCTGCTGGTCATCAAGCTGGCAGGCACGGATGAGGTCTTCAACCTGCCACATATATAAGAGGTATTCGGCAATGTTTTCATGCCGTTTCTGTTGTGCAATGAGCATTTCTTATTATTTGTTGCTTATTTTATGTGCCTTCTCTATCTCATGAATCTGCTTCAGCGCGCCGCACATTCGGTTGATGATGGCTTGTTCACCGGTGTCAAGTGTGATATAACCCTTGAAGAGTCCATCCTTGCACTCCAGGTGGATATTGGTGATGTTGGCAGTGCATTGCTCGCTGATCACATGGGTGATAGTATTGAGCAGGCCTCTGCCGTCAATGCCAGACAGTTCGATGGTAGAGCTGCGCGGCACGAATTCCTCCCGGACAGGACGTTCTTTCTTGTTTTTCTTCTTGACAATACCAAGCAGTGAGGAGATGATCTTGTTCTGTTTCTTCTGCTGTTGAGGCAGGGATTCACCGCGGGTCTTGTTGATCCACTGACGAACCTTGGCACGGGCTTTGGTGGTGTGTACCCAGTCAATCCACTGCTCACAGATGTGTTCCATCTCTGATGTGATTACCTCTACCTGCTGTCCGTTCTCAAGGATGGTATTGAGAGGTTTCAGCTCATGATCTACGCGCACCGCCTCCGCATGGATGCCGATGTCTGTGTGGACGGCAAAGGCAAAGTCCAGGGCTGTGGATTCCTTTGGCAACTGATAGAGCTCGCCCGACTTGGTGAAGACATAAATGGTGGAGGAGAGGAGATTGAGGTTGATCTGATCCAGGAAGTCCGTGGCATTAGGTGCTGGATTGTCCAGGATATCCTTGATCTCTTGTACCCACTTGGAGAGATTCTCATCCACGCTTCGACCGGTCTTGTATTTCCAATGGGCAGCTACACCCTCTTCTGCCTGTTCGTTCATTCGTTCCGAACGGATCTGTACCTCAATCCAGTTCGAATCCGGACCCATTACAGTTACCTGTAAGGCTTCGTATCCGGACTGCTTCGGGTGAGAGATCCAGTCGCGGATTCGGTCAGGATGAATCTTATAGATGCTGGTCAGCGCGGTGTAGATGCGCCAGCAGTCCGTCTTCTCGTTCTCGGGTGATGAAGGCTGGAAGACGATGCGGGTGGCAAACAGGTCATAGATCTCATCGAACGTGACATGCTTCTTACGCATCTTACGCCAGATGGAATAAATGGTCTTCATTCGGTACTGGAAGGTGTATTTCAGTCCGAGGTCATCAAGCAGCGCTGTGACTGGCGCTGCAAAGGTCTTGAATACCAACTGGCAGTTCTCTTCCGCTTCCTGCATCTGCGCCTTGATCTGCTGGTACTCTTCTGGATATTCATATTCCAGACCAAGCTCTTCCAGCTCCTGCTTGATTTTATAGAGACCCATGCGGTCAGCAATAGGGGCATAGAGATAGAGCGTCTCACTGGCTATACGCTTCTGCTTGAACTCTGACAATGCAGATAGGGTGCGCATGTTATGGAGCCTGTCGGCAACCTTAACGAGAATCACACGAACATCTTCAGAGAAGGTCAGCAGCAGATTGCGGAAATTCTCGGCTTGTTCCTCTGCGTTATGTGGGGCGGGATGTTTGGGATCGCTCGTCTCGGCAGTAACAAAACGCACATTACCGCCCGAGATGCTGTCAAGCCCTCGTGTCAGGCTGGTTATGCGGGGACCGAACTCGCGTTCGATGTCACTGAAAGAGACGCGGGTACTCTTGACCACGTCATGAAGCAACGCAGCAGAAATACTGGTGGAACCTAATCCCATCTCCTTGGCTACGATGCGTGCCACAGCCAGAGGATGGCGCAGATACAGGTCTCCATTCAGCCTTCTGTCTGAACCATGAGCGTTCTTGGCAAAAAGGAATGCCTTACGGATAAGATCTTCTTTATCACCTTTGCGGGTATGCCGGTAATCATCAAGGAGCGCTTCAAATTCCTTCTGGATTTCAAGTTCTTCGGTATAGAATCCAGAATTAATGTCTCCGAGAGGCTGACCCTCTGGTACGAATCCATTATAAATTGTGTTTTCTTCGGTCATAGCAATAGGTCTTTTAATTCTTATGGTATGCGTAGCTTCTGACCAGCTTGCAGGTTGTCACTGCGCAGACCGTTTGCTTTCTTGATTTTGGCTATAGTAGTGTGATGTTTTCTTGCGATGGCTCCGAGGTTGTCGCCCTTCTTAACTATATAGGTGCCGCCCTTGCCGGCTGAAACTCCAGCGCCAGCACCGGCAGAGCGATTACCGCCTTCGGCTACGTAGCTGTTACGCCGTCCCTTCTGCATCACCTCCTTCAGATCTCCGTTGTGAGGGAGCAGGGAGTCTGCCTTATAGGCTACGATAGTGTCCTGATACTGCAGGAACTCGATGGCCTTGTCAGCAGGCAGCATAATGCTGTATTGCTTCTCTGGCGAACCGGGTACGATGTCACATATATACTGCGGATTGAGACTTTCAATCTCTTCGAGTGGGATGTCAAGGCATTTGCTGATCTGTTCGAAGTGTATGAGCTGCGAAACCATGAGCGTATCACACTGCTCTGGTATGCTGCTTAATGTGCCGCAGAGATTATGTTCGCAGTGGTAGGTCATGGCGTAGGTACAGGCAATGAAAAGCGGAACATACGAGCGGGTCTCCTTTGGCAGGTAGTTGTAGAGTTCCCAGAAGGTGCGACGACCGCCAGACCGGACTATTGCCTTGTCAATATTGCCTGGACCACAGTTGTAAGCGGCTATGGCAAGCGGCCAGTCCTGGAAGCGGTTGTAGAGCTGCTTCAGGAAACGGCATGCGGCATCTGTGGATTTGTAGAGGTCGTAACGCTCGTCGATGTAACTGTTGATCTCCAGTCCCTGAAGCATACCGCTGGATGGGATAAACTGCCAAAGGCCTGCAGCCTTGGCGGGGCTGTAGGCATTCTGTTTCAGTGCTGACTCGATACAGGCAAGGTATTTCAGTTCTGAAGGGAGCTCGTAGCGCTGAAGTGCGTCTTCAAAAACAGGAAAATAGTGGTTGAATCCGATGCCTACTAATCGTTCGATCATAGAACGGCGGCGGGTCAGGTAAAGATCAAGGCACTGCTTGACAGGCTGGTTGAATGGCATGTCAATGACGGCAGGCAAGGCACGCAGGCGCATGATATACACCGAGTCGGGCACCTGCTTCGGGTTAGGATCACTGATACAGTCAGGATCAATGTGGATAAACTGCCGCTCCGTCCAGCTGTATGCCGTAGTGTCATTTTCGTCGAGTATCTCTGGGATATAGAGTGCAGAATCGCGTACGGTCATCATGGCGCGGTAGGCAGGACTCTGCATCTTCTCTTCGAGCGTGAGTTCTCTTTCGCGTTGGGCATAAAGACTCATGCCAGCCGTAAGGCAGACTAGCATCAGTGACAGTATCAGGCGGAGTTCAAACTTCATCAGAAATCTATTTTGTAGCTGAACATCAATGTCGGATTATTGCAGGCATCAAGTTCAGGAGAAACGTCAAAGTGATAGAGGGCAGCATCAACATAGGCATCCACGATGGCAACCAGATGTACTCCCAGCATGCCAACCACGCAGTAATCACGCCAGTTGCGGTAGGTGTCACGCTTGCGCTGGAAGGTCTTTACCAGGTAATCCCTTCGCTGGGTGGCAAATGCCATCTTGTCCTTCAGCGTATATCCTGGCATGAACTGAAGGTAACTTGCCGTCGGGCTGTTAGTGACAATATCGCGGTAAGCATTCTGGTAGGTACGGTAATACCCTTGGTTCCAGTTGTAGCCGTATAAAAGACCGAGGAATCCGCCATAAATGATTGGCAGTTTCCAGTATTTGCGGTTGTAGATCTGCCCGCCTCCAGGAAAGAGGGCTGCAAACCATACAGCCTTGGCTGGCGTAGGATTGAAGTTCTGGAAATAGGTGTCAATCCATTCCTCCTCCATGATCTGGCTGGCATACCGGGCAGCAAGTTCCTCTTCGTCGAAGGTCAGCAGGGTATCTGCCGTTTCATATTGAGGCAGCCCGTCTTCGAAACTGAATCCCTCTTCTACAAACAACGAGTCAGCTTCAGTCTGTGCATACAGGCTGCCCCATGAATGGCTCCCCATAAAGGTCAGGAACCAGATCAATGCTATGTAGAACTTAAGTCCTTGTTTCATTTATGATAGTTGATGATGCCGGTGAATGGGCTATCACGTATCAGTTAAGTTTGTCAAGAAGAGCAATGATGTTCTGCAGCTCTTCATCGTTTTTGAACGGGATGGTGATCTTGCCCTGTCCCTTCTCATTGCATGCCATCTTCACTTTGGTGCTGAACATCTCGGAAAGGTGTTGTGCCATCAATCCGAAGAGCTCCTTCTGTGGTTTGGCACTGCTTTTCCGTCCGGCAGAGTTAGGCTGCATGTCATCCTTAAAGTCGAGGATGCGTCCTTCGATGTAGTCACGCACCAGACTCTCAACCTTGCGAACGGAGAGATCCTGTGCCACGATGGTGTGGTATAATGCCACCTGCTGCTCTGCATCCTCAATGCTCAGTAGCGAACGGGCATGGCCCATGGAGAGACGGCGGTCCTTCAGTGCCAGCTGAATCTCGGCAGGGAGGCGAAGCAGACGCATAAAATTAGCTACGGTGGCACGGCTCTTTCCGACACGGAGGGAAAGTTCCTCCTGTGTCAGATTGTTGCGCGTCTGAAGCTGCTGGTAGGCAAGAGCTACCTCTATGGCGTTCAGATCCTCACGCTGGATGTTCTCAATCAGTGCCATCTCCATCACTGCGTCATCGCTAACCTTGCGGATATAGGCAGGGATGCTCAAGAGCCCGGCACGCTGGGCTGCCCTGAAACGGCGTTCGCCAGCAATGATCATATAAGTGCCATCCTCCTCCTGACGTAACGTAATAGGCTGGATGATGCCTATGCTGCGTATGGAACTGGCTAAATCATCCAAAGCCTGCTCGTCAAACTCGTGTCGAGGCTGCTCCGGATTGGCATGTATCTGATCAATGTCAATCTCGTTGATTGACGAAGGTGCATTCTGTGAGGTCAGCGCATCTGCGGCATCCTCCATGGAGATGAGGGCATCCAGACCGCGTCCAAGACCTGTTTTGATTGGTTTCATTGGTGCAAAGATACGATAAAACGCGGAGATATCCAAATATCACCCGCGTAATTTATTAATTTTTAATAGTGTCATGATGTTTTGCCAGCACTTCCCTTGCCAACATCATGTAATTCTGCGAACCTTTTGAGTCAGGAGAATAGAGCAGAGCAGGCAGTCCGTAGCTTGGAGCCTCACTCAAACGGATGTTGCGCTGGATGACGGTATCAAATACAAGCCGCTGGAAGTGGCGCTTCACCTCCTCGTAAATCTGGTTGGCAAGGCGCAGACGGGCATCATACATGGTGAGCAGGAAGCCTTCGATTTGCAGTTTGGTGTTGAGCTTGCCTTTGATGATCTTAATGGTATTGAGCAGCTTTGATATACCCTCAAGTGCAAAGTATTCTGCCTGAACAGGGATGATGACTGAATCGGCTGCTGTGAGACAATTGACCGTAATCAGTCCGAGCGATGGAGAACAGTCAATCAGAATGTAATCATAGAGGTTACGGATGGAGCGGAGCTGCTTGCGAAGCATCTGTTCGCGGTTCTCGATGTTGAGCAACTCCAGTTCTGCTCCAACTAGGTCGATGCGTGAGGCGATGATGTCAAGATGCTCGACGCAAGTCGGCATAATGGCATCAGCTGCTGAAGCATTGCCAATCAGACAGTCATACACAGAGGTATCAACCTTTGCGAGGTCAATGCCGAGGCCGCTGGTGGAATTGGCTTGCGGATCTGCATCAATCAGAAGGACTTTCTTTTCAAGTGTGGCCAATGATGCTGCCAGGTTGATGGCGGTCGTGGTCTTACCTACGCCACCTTTCTGGTTGGCTATGGCAATTACTAATCCCATATAATGATTTTTAGTCGTTACTTGTTCGTGATGTAAGTATGAAAACGCTATTTCATCAGTGCAAAGATGATTCTTTTCATGCAAGATTCCAATTAAATTATTTAAATAATGAGAAAAATGTTGATAACTGACCTCTTTGTTGATAACTTTCGGAAGAAAATCCTAAAAATGATAAAAAAGTTTGGAGATGTCAGTGAAAGTTGCTAACTTTGCGACTCATTTGGGGTTACCCTCCTGCAGCAAGAATGCTGGCAGGCAATAGATAAAAGAATATTCCGCATGGATAATACATTTCAGGCTTTCACCTATCCTCAGGCAGATGGTTACGGACAACTTCCTTTGCCAGATGACCGTCCAGTCATACTGATTACCAATGATGATGGATACCAGGCTAAGGGTATCAACGCATTGGTAGCGGCTTTGCGTGGACTGGGACGAATCATTGTGTGTGCGCCTGATTCTCCTCGTTCGGGGTTCAGTGCGAGCTTTACCTGTACCCAGCCAGTGTCCCTGCAGCGGTTGAGTGATGATGGGGAAGTGGCTGTCTATGCCTGCAGCGGAACGCCGGTAGATTGTGTCAAGCTGGCGCTGCATCGTCTCTTTTCTGAACGAAAGCCAGATTTGGTAGTTTCGGGCATCAATCACGGTGGCAATGATTCCATCTGTGTGATGTATAGCGGTACGATGGGAGCTGCCATGGAGGGATGTGTAGTGGGGATTCCGTCGGTAGGATTCTCTCTGCTTGACCATCGCCCGGATGCGGAGTTTGCAGATGCTGCTGGAATTGCAAGTGAGATGGTGCGGCAGCTCTTGAAGAAGCCTATGCCGAAGGGAGTGCTTCTGAATGTGAATATTCCTGCATGCCAGGAGATTAAGGGTGTTCGCGTGTGTCGTCAGGCGACTGGTAAATGGGAAGAGGAATTCCATTACATTAAAGGCGATGAGAATCAGGGACAGGCTCTGTTTCAGGTCACTGGCGTGTATGTGAATCTGGAACCGGAAGCAGAGGATACTGACCGTTATTGGCTCGAACGTGACTATGTGAGCGTGGTGCCGCAGCATTCAGATTATACAGCCCATAGGTATTTGGGTGAATTCTCTTATCTCGAGTATTGAAATGAAGTATTATCTTATAGCAGGTGAGGCAAGCGGTGACCTCCACGCATCGCGACTGATGCGTCAGCTCAGACAACAGGATCCGATGGCTGAGTTCCGATATTTCGGCGGCGATGCCATGCAGGCTGAAGGCGGTGTGCTGGTTCGCCACTATAAGGATCTCGCCTACATGGGATTCGTGCAGGTGGCTCTGCATCTGCGTCAGATCCTTTCGGGGATGAGGGTGTGCAAGGAGGATATTACAAAGTTTGCACCTGATGCAGTGATACTTGTGGATTATCCTGGATTTAACCTCGATATTGCCAAATGGGTGAAACAGAAGATGCCTGCCGTCAAGGTCTTCTATTATATCTCACCAAAGATCTGGGCATGGAAAGAATATAGAATCAAACAGATACGCCAGTACGTGGATTGCCTCTTGTCTATTCTTCCCTTTGAGGTGGAGTGGTTCCGGCAGAGGGGGTATGAGGTGACTTATGTGGGCAATCCTACTGTAGATGAATTGGCGCCTGTACTGGCTCAGCCTTTTGATAGGGATGCCTTTTGTGCACGCAATGGAATCAATAGTAACCAGAGTATCATCGCGCTTCTGCCTGGTAGCCGTAAGGCAGAGGTGAACGGGAATCTTCCTCTGATGCTTGAGGCAGCTACTACTATCTCTTGCCACCAGTTGGTGATAGCTGGTGCCCCGGGTTTGCCAAAGGATTTCTATGACAAATACGTAGAGTTACAGCGCATGGTGCCGCCGGTCAAGGTGGTGTTTGGCGAGACTTATGATCTGCTGCGTGCTGCTGATGTAGCTGCTGTAACTAGCGGAACAGCTACGCTTGAGACAGCTTACCTGCGTTGTCCTCAGGTAGTATGTTATCAGATGGGTGGCGGCAAGTTATTCTATAAGGTTATGGAATATGTGTTGCGCCATGTCAAATATGTTTCGCTCGTGAACCTTCTGCTTGATGGATTCTCGAAGGAACATCCGCTCACGGAGCCGGCTGTGACAGAATTGCTGGGGTATAAACTGACGGCAGAATCACTGCATGCGGAACTTGTCAAGATTTGTGGCGAAAGTGCAGCACGTGCCAGGATGCTTCGCCAATATGACCGGATGAAAGAAATTCTGGGTCAGCCAGGTGCTCCGGTCAGGGCTGCTGAGGCGATTTTGAATAAACTAAAATGATATAATTACACATTATTAATATATTTATTATATGATCGAAAGAATTTTGGCCATTTCTGGCAAACCTGGTCTTTTCCGTCTTGTAAGCCGAGGAAAGAATATGCTTATCTGTGAGTCGTTGACTGATGGACGTCGCATTCCTGCACTTCAGCGTGACAGAGTGCTTTCATTGGGCGACATTTCTATGTATACTGTGGATGGAGATCTTCCTTTGAATTCTGTATTTGCAAAGGCAAAAGCTTTGACTGGAGGTACCGTTGCTCCTGTATCTCTGAAGGATTCTGCAGAGGAGCAGCGTGCATGGTTCGCACAGGTAATGCCTGAATATGATGCTGACCGTGTTCATGCTGGTGATATCCGAAAGTTCATCCAGTGGTACAATATCCTTATTGAGACCGGTAATGATGATTTCTCTGAGCCACAACCAGAGGAATCGGCAGAATAATCTGACAAAAGGATAGTAATAGGGGGTACAAGAGGGGTTTCTTGTGCCCTTTAATGCTCTTTTGAGAGTAGATTAGCTGGTCAGAATGCCGAAAAACGGTTTGATTTGCTCCTGAATGAAAGCTATAGTTGCCAAAAAGCGCCGTTTTGGAACTAAAAATGGTATGTTTTTGCTAAAAGTTGCAAGAAAGTTTGGAATGGAAGAAAAAATGCTCTATCTTTGCACCCGCTAAACGAGATAAGAGCAATCTTAAATCCAAAGGCAATTGCTTCAATAGCTCAGTTGGTTAGAGCACCTGACTGTTAATCAGGGGGTCGTTGGTTCGAGCCCATCTTGAAGCGCTCCGGGCGTATTCCAGAGTGGCCAAATGGGGCAGACTGTAAATCTGCTGTCTACGACTTCGGTGGTTCGAATCCATCTGCGCCCACAGGCACTCACGCCAGAAAAAATAAATTGCGAAAATAGCTCAGTTGGTAGAGCACGACCTTGCCAAGGTCGGGGTCGCGGGTTCGAGTCCCGTTTTTCGCTCAAGTGTGAGAAGTCACATAGGTTCTTTGAAATATTGTTGATACTTGATGTTATATATGCATCCGTAGCTCAGTTGGTAGAGCAGCTGACTCTTAATCAGCGGGTCCAGAGTTCGAGCCTCTGCGGGTGTACGTAGTATAGATAATCAACATCACAAATAAATAAGCATTGTGCGGATTTACTCCGATACTTACG
>JAZLJN010000038.1:0-12537 GCA_045617885.1 Bacteroidales bacterium
GCAAAGGCAGGTCTTATCATCGGTATCGTAGGTGGTATCGTAGGTTACGCCTTCCTGATCTTGCTCTTCTGATCTTGATTTCTTTTTCTACGCGAATTACCATTAATGATCATAAATTCTTCATTAACTATACAAAAAAAAACGAGCCTCCAATAAGGCTCGTTTTTTTTGTATATAGATCGTTTACTTCACTTCGCACTCCGAACTCTCTGTGCAGCCTGTAATGCTGGCATCATACATAGCTTCTGCATAAACTGAAGGCATGTAATACTGACCCGCATAAGTGGCAGAAAGATTCAGACGAATAGTGACGGACTCATTGGCTGGCAGACGGTCAACATACGAAAGTACGCGATCATCACGCACATCCTGATAGCTGACAGTGCCTGAAGGCTGGGCAGCAAGGATCTCCCAACCAGCAGGGACGATATGCGTCACGGCAATATTCTGCAGATCCTTTCCAGAGGTATTGCGGACGGTCAGGACAGCCTTGAAGGTAGCACTTTGCGACAAAGTGGCAGGATTGAGCGGACGCTCATTGTCGTCCGTATATTTAATAGTGAGATCAAGACCGTTTGCTATCCTCTCTACCTTACTTTGCGTGGCTATGCCCTGTGCTGTGGTTGTGATATAGATAGGAGCATCACTGGTGTTACGGATGCTGAGCTGTGCCTGTGGGCTTCGATGCTGATATTCGCCACTCCATGAATACTTTGGCGTATCAACGTCAGCCATCTTCTTGCCATCCAGTTCAGCCTTAAACTTCAGTCCCTTGCCTACACCATTCTTTTTGTAGAACTGTGACATGGCAATCAGCGAGAAAGCCGTCTCGCTGGTAGAGAGCCAACGGTCATCAACAAGTGACTTCCTGATATTCTCTGCCACGCTCTCTGCACCGTTATCATCCAGACTCGTCTGCGCCATCAGCTTGGCAATATCCGAAGTGAACCACCAGGCTCCGCCCTTATTGCTGGTAGTGACTTGAAGCAGATCTTTACCGATGTCTGTCCGTCCACCCAACGCATAGGCAGCGGCAAGCAGATAGTTGGCACTCTGTGGCAGTTCGGCAGCATGTTCACGCATTCGGTTCATTGCTCCGAGCTCGGCTGACTGCATAGCGGACAATACATAGAGCTGATATGCGGCGGTAAAGGCATCCTCCTTGATGGTCCAGGCGTTGGCTTGAGCAGCAACATACGACTTCAGACGTCGCAGCATCTCATCAGGTACATAATAGCCGCGGGCACCAGCCTCATAGAGGAACTGCAGCACGTAAGCCGATGCCCACGCATGACTCTGTCTGCCACCTGGCCAGTAAGACATTCCGCCGTCTGCTGTCTGGTATGAAGCCAGTCGGTTGATACCATACTTAATATTGCTTTCCACCTCTGCCTGCTGTTCTTTGCTCAAAGCAGAGAACTCGCTCAGATAAAGCTGTGGGAATGCCTTTGAGGTAGTCTGCTCAACGCATCCATGCGGATAGGCAATCAGCTGACTGATTCTGCCAATAAGATTGAGCGGCTGATTAGCAGAGAGGGCGACAAGCATACTGAAGTCACCGTCTCCGGGGAAGGCAATCTGCTTATCAAACGTACCTCCGGCATCAATGCGCGATGTTGTGGTCTGACGCAATGGCTGACTCACGGTGCGGACGGTAATATTGGCAGTATAATCAGCCTTTCCGTTGCCAGAAGTTGCTACCAGCTTCACTGTGCCGTCACCCTCCTGTCCGGATTCCTTGATGCGGAACTGAACCGTCTGATCACCGGCATCGTTGAAGCTGACGGTTTGTGTCTTCTCGCCAATCACCTTCAGGCCGTCCGAAGCAGAGATGCTAATTTTCACTTCTCCCAGTTTCTGTGAAGCAAATACGGTAGCAGCCACCGTCATCTCATCATTGCACCCTATCTGACGAGGCATAGTGCCGATGAGCATGAGCGGACGACGCACAAGCACAGACTTCTCCGCACTACCATAAGCAAAACCATCACCTGCAACTACCATGACGCGTACACGACCGTTGTAGTTTGGCACATTGACTTTATGCGTACGCTTCTCTCCCTTCTTGAGCGTAAATGGACCAGAGAAATGCACCATCGGTGTGAAGCGGTTCACGATAGCCTTTGGCGTATTGTTCAATGCCTCGTCACCACCGATGCTGAAGAGTTGTTCAATGCGTCCACCAAATGCACCATTGACGTGACTGTAAAGATCCCAGTAGCGGACGCCAAGTGCCTCACGGGCATTGAATACCGGCCACGCATCAGGGGTCTTGAATCGGGTAAGGTCAAGCAATCCCTCGTCAACGATAGCCAGAGTATAGCTCATAGGGCGACCATCCTTCTCACTCACCGTCACCTGACACTGACTCTCCGGCTGGAACTCATCATTACATTTGATTACCGGCGTGATGTGGCTCTTGGCAGAAGTAACGCTCACAGGAGTGAGTCCGTAGAGTCGGATTGGCATGTCATTGACCGTCTGACTGTATGGCTGCACAAGTGATACACCTATATATATATTAGGAGTCATCTCTTCGGTAGCTTCAATGACAATCTCCGTGCGTTCCTTCTGGCACTGATAAGTATTAAGCTGCAAAATCTTCGAACCATTACTGATGCTTACGATGGCACGGCTTCCCTCATCTGAAGGGAGGCTGATATGCATCTTTTCGCCAGGAGCATACTCATTCTTATCCGTTGTGATGGTGAGTGAAGTGGCATTCTCACTGGCTTCACTGCCGCGACGTGATTCCATCCACGGCCAGTCAAAGTAGCTGAGCGTACCTGCAGAATGTCCGCTGGCTGCATCCTCCACCATGATCAAATAAGTACCCCAGTTGGCCTCACTCATCTTAAGCTTGAAGGATCCCTTGCCACTCTTGTCGGTCACTACGCTGAGACTCTTGACTGGCTGATGATAGCTTGATGATGTATAGCCTGCCATATCCTCACGCGACGAGCTCCACCACCAGTACCAATCCACTTTATACACATCCACCTTGATCTTGACGTCAGGCACGGCATTACCGTCCTTATCAACGCTTGCTACGCTGAAGGTATGATCCTTATCAGTATCAAAATGCGACTGCCGTGGCTGTTGAGGCGACTTGATGCCGACAAAGCGAGAATAAGGGGCGATAAGCGTCTGAAGCACATCCACACTGAACTCTCCTGATGGTTCATAGACGTGGGTCACAAGGTTTGCCTTCAATAGACCAGGAGCGGTCTTACCCGTATTCAGGTTGAGCAGACAACTGGCGTCGCCTTGCTGTCCTACCTCTCCCTTGGCAACATTCTGTTCAGAGGTATCGAATGATTTGGTAGGATTGTCAAATACGTAATCCGGCCACGCTTTCCAAGCCGTTGTGGTCTCAATGATGGTGGCAGAAATGTCATACTTCAGACCGCTGGCTACGTTACCGTTGAGCCATTCGGTATGCAGCTTGGCATTATTGCTTCCGCTGGTGAGAGTTCCCTTTGGCAAATCGAGGTCAATCTTCAGACGGTTAGGTTTGATGGTCTCTACGCGCAGATTCTTGCTGAATGTCACACCACCCACATTAATCTGTGCGTTCCAGATACCTGTTGGAGCATCAGGCGCTGTCGGAATGGTAAAGGAATAAAGTCCCATGGCGCCTTCCGTTCGGGTGATTCGGTTAGTGACTTGTCCGAGCGGATTGCTCACCTTCAGCGTCACAGGATGATCAGCAGGCAGTGACTTGCTCTTGTCATTGAGCATAAAAGCAATATGAAGCGTATCTCCTGGACGCCATACGCCGCGATCGCCGTAAATGTATCCCTTCAGTCCTCGTTCAATAACCGAACCGCTTACATCAAAAGTACTGGTGGAGAGTGCTACATCGCTGGTCACTTTCAGGTAAGAGACATCATCTGCCTTACGTGCAATGATGTAAGCTGGCTGACCCTGACGCGACTCGTAACTGATTTGTACGATACCCTCGCCATTAGTCGTTCCATTACCCACCAGTTGCTGCTGCATACTGTAAGCCTCAACGGTGACGCCAGACATTGGCTGGGCATCTGGCAGATTGATAGCCGTAACGCTGAGCGTATTGTCCGAACCTCGCAGTGCTGTAAGTCCAATATTTGTGGCAAGCACATTCTTGCCCACGGTGCGGTTGTCATAATAATAGGCAGCCGACGGATCATTATGCAACGTGTAATAATCATCATCCCACCAGTTGTAACTCTCGTAGGTAAGTCCGGAATAGAAGTAGGAACCATTGTCAAACCGGTCACACATCTTATCCATCAGACGGGCATCCTCTGCTGCCATCTCTTCACGTGTTGCCTGCTTCAAGGTATCGCATGGCCAGGCAGAAAGACGAGAATCAAGGCTGAGTTCAATGTGATACATGGCTCCAGGCTCAAGCTTGACCTGCTCGGTGAGATCAATGGCGTAAGTATGCCATTCGCTCAGATCCATACCGCTGTCATCAATGAAGAAAGTGGTCATTGCTATTGGACGGCCAGCATAACTGATCTCGCCGGTATAGTTCAGATCTCCACGCTGCATCACGGTGCCCATCATGTTGCTGAACATCTTATAGACAGCCACGCGTACACCGCGCATATAGATGGCTCGGAATGGAATCAGGATTTTCTCTGCCTGTGGAAGGATAGTACCGTCGCCCACAAACTCAACTGCAGGCTTATCGGTAGCCACTCGGAGTTCAATGCTGCAACCCTCGCCCAGCGTACTGCCGCTGCGGCTGCGAAGCTTGCCAGAAACGACAATCTTGACATCCTCTCCATCCGTCAGGTCAGCGTAGAGCATCACCTTATTACCCTCCACGGCTGTCTGGGTCTTCTTTCCGTCGATAAAGATCAGTCCATTGATATTCTGCTTTGGGTCAAGGTTCTTGTTAAAGGTTACCTCAATGCACTTACTGTCGCCCATCTTGCAACGCTGGCTCACTACTGAAAACTGCTGTGTGGATGGCAGTTCTACACTGGCTATAGTCTGACCATCAGTTCCCACCGCCTTATCTACGGTGGTGAGCAAGGAGAGAAGTTCTGCCTTTGTTGGCTTTACTCGGAAAGTCAGCAAGTGAGTCTGCCCATCAGCAGCATGGCTCCAGGACTGATCACCTTTCATGGAGAGGTTAACATGGCTCTCGGTCTCTTTTGCCGTCTCACTGTCAGCAGTAAGGAGGCTGAAGGTCAGTTCATACTGGTCATCATCCGTCACATCGAATGATTTCAGGCTGCCTCCAATAGCAAATGGACGAGTCTGGAAGTCAAACTGGAACTTATTAGCTCCGTCAAACAGTTTATCGATATCAACACTTGCCGTATAAGTGGCATTGCGCTGCATCTCTGTGGTAGGTTTGAACACCAGCGTATGAGCATCCACAAAGGTGTACTTACCCTCCACGGCAGGAGTGATTTTCATCACTTCAGAAGGTTGGATACTATCCAGCAGCCCCTCACGTATCTCGTGCGAGAAGAGGACGCGGACTTCTGAATTGCGCGAAATGCAACCGCTGGTGTATGCTGACACATACTCATTGTAGAGTGTGTCTGTCCCCACGCTCCGGTTGCTCGTACACTGGCAGCAAAGCAATGCTGTCAGCACAACAAAGAAGGTAGCAAATAAGTGTTTCATAATAAACATGTTTTTAGATTCTTTACTTTCCATAACCCAAAAGTACCAATATTATTGTGTCTTTTCTATTTTCTTTGACGGGCAATAATACAATACTTATCTTACCGTAAATAGTATGGTCTTCTTGTTACCATGTCCATCCACCAGCGTAAGGGAATGCTGTCCCTCCGTGGGCAGAATGGCGAGCTGATGATTGCCATGGGTTTGACCAAGATAACTATCATCCATGTGCCAGAACAGCGTCGCTTCTGCATCACGGCAAGCAGCTTTCATCACCAGTTTCTCTGCCTTCCCGCCAAAACTGCGGGGCAGCACTACCACGGAATTGTGCTCCGGTGTAATGATGGAGAACTGTTCACGGGTCTCTATCTGGCAGTCCGGTCTCAAGGGAGGCAGTGGCTGGTAAGAGGCGGTATGGCTGGCAAAATAGTATTCCTGAACAGGAGGAAGTACAAAGCGCGACTCTGTACGGATCTCACTCACTGCCTCGCCCGTAGAATTTACCTGCCAGGCTCCGTCAGCAGAAAGATGTACCAGGCGGCAGTATGGACAAGGCGGAGCAGAGATGCATGAACGCGGCACAAAACGTTCCTCTACCTCCGCACAGATCGTTGAAGCAAGATGTCCGCTGTGCTTGCATATCTTCACCGCCTTCATATCGACATAGGGTTGCTCAAACCAGGACGAACCCTCCAGCAGAGTAAAGACATCGAACATCACCGGCCCGGCAAATCCCACACCCGTAAGTCCGGCTCGTCCCTCGCCCGTTGAATTACCAACCCAGACTCCCACCGTGTACCGTGGCGTTGTTCCGATGGCCCAGGCGTCACGTGAGCCCCAACTGGTTCCTGTCTTCCATGCCACGCGCTTCATTGTACTGAAGTTCTGCCAGTCTGCCTCCTCTTCCGGACGGTTCAAGGCACTCATTGCCTCGTATGCCTGCCAGATGGAGGCGGCATTCAGACGCGAATCGCCGCTCAACTGTTTTTCCTGCGCTCCAACTTCCGTGAGACGCAAGGGATGAATGTCACGGCTGTCATAATGCCGGTCGTAAGGCTCAAAATGGGATAAGGTGCGTGACAGCGAAGCATACATTCCTGTCATATCCCACAGCGTACCCTCTGCACCGCCCAGAATGATTGAGGCACCATAATGATCTTCGTCAAAACGCAGCGTTGTCATTCCCAACCAGCGGAGCAGTGTCATAAACCGTCCCGTGCCGTATTGTGATAACATGCGCACCAGCGGAACATTCAGTGATCGGGTCACAGCCTCGTCCGCAGCCACCACACCTCGGTAAGTCTTGCTGAAATTCATCGGTGTGAAGCCGTTGAGGTTAAGTGGAGTATCGGCAAAGATCATACCCGGCGTTATTTCTCCACTACTCAACATGGCGGCATAGAGAATAGGCTTCAGCAGGCTGCCAGTGCTTCGCTGTCCCATGATATTATCCACTTGTGAGGTGGCTGTAGCCTGACTGCTGTTGCCCACATACGCCAGCACGTTGCCCGTCTCCACTTCTGCCACTACTACGGCAATATCACTAATGTAATTGGACTTATATCGCACAGAATATCGGTCAGCGATGTCCTGTACAAGGTTCTGCAGGGTCAAATCCACCGTACTCTCTATTTTCTCTCCCGCATGCTGTTGAGCCAGGCGTGACAATAAGTGTGGAGCCTGATTGGGGATAGGTAGTGGGGCTTGTGGCAATGGTTCGCTGGTGGCAAGCGAGTATTCCTCTTGGGTAATCACTCCTTTTTCCTTCAGCGTCAGCAGCAGACCGTCACGCTTCTGCCTCAAAGCCTCACGATTACGGTTCAGGTGAATCAGTGAAGGCGAATTAGGCAACACTGCCAGTGTAGCATTCTCTGCCCATGACAGATTATTGGCACTACGCCCAAAGTATCGCCATGCAGCGGCATCGATACCCACAGTATTGCCGCCAAAAGGGGCATTTGAAGCATAGAGGCGCAGGATGTCACGTTTGCTGTAGGTCAGTTCGATGTCAATGGCCCAAAGTGCCTCAATCATCTTATGCCATAGGTTCCTGCTCTGATTTCCTCTTGCCATTCTTGCCACCTGCATCGTAATGGTACTGCCTCCTTCTGCTACACGGCCGAGACGCAGGTTATGTATAATGGCGCGCACCGTGGCTATCGGATCAATGCCCGGATGATAGTAGAAACGCTGATCCTCAAAGGCAACAATACAATGCGCCAGTTTGGCTGAAATGCTGTCGGATTCCGGGAACCGCCACTGTTCATCTGCCGAGATGCGGGCACCTACAAGCCTCCCCTCCCGGTCATTGATTACCGTAGAGGTGGGAGCGCAAAACAATGGGCGTGGCACCCACAGATGCAGTGCTATCAGTAATGCCAGCACCAGGGAGGCGCCGATGATCAGTTTCCTGTACATAAGTCAGTGAATAACAAGACAGAAATACGCCGCAAATGTAATAAAAAATAATGAACCCTACAAATCTATACTCACAAAAACTCCTTTAATTATTATCTATCTGCCATTTTTTCTTTTTTACAGCCTTTTCGGACATTTTTTCTTATTATTTTTTTGTATTTCAGAGTTAAATCCTTACATTTGCACCGTCTATTTTCAATTACTGACTATTTTAAATTTCGCAAGTGAGAAACTTTAATCAATCACTATCTAATATGAAGAACCTATTTTTCTTATCAGCTCTGATGTCCATGACTGCAAGCCTCAATGCCCAGACTGCAGACCTGAACGAAGGCCATGCTATGATGAAGCGCAATGCCGACCGCCTTCGCATCGAGTTGAAGCATGAGTCTGACCAGCGTATGTCTCCTAAACCTGCGGTCAACAAACAAAAGCACAGCGAACAGCAGATGGGTGAGTATGCATCTGCCCCGCAACACACCGTCCGTCAGCACGCTTTGATGAATGACGAGCCTGTCTATAAGGAGCGGCTGGATAGCATCGTGAGCGTGAACGACAACAAGCTGGCATTCACCTACGATGACCGTGGCAACATGCTCACTCAAGAGTTTTTTACCTGGGATATGGATGCCTGGCAGAGGAAGTCGCTCCAGGAGAGTTCGTATGACGAAAGCAATTACAGGACTTTAGTCAAATACAATATTTTTAACGGAACTGAATATGTGCCTAGCGAGATTTCGTATGATCACTATTTTGATGAAGAGAACCATCGCGT
The DNA here is from genome assembly GCA_045617885.1 of Bacteroidales bacterium. Lineage (GTDB taxonomy): Bacteria > Bacteroidota > Bacteroidia > Bacteroidales > UBA3663 > Liminaster. The sequence continues at coordinate 8,825 of JAZLJN010000038.1, forward strand.
CATCAGTGGTTATGCTATATGGAATGAAGAGCATCAGGACTGGGCATTCTCCTGGATATCGGTGAGCGACCTTGACGAACAGGGGCGCGAAATAGCTTATACCTATTATTTGGATTGGGACTACAAAAACTGGCAGCCCACCAAAGCCTATGAGCACTATGAAGTAGCCTATTTGGATGAGGATGTGGTGGAGACTACCTTTTTCCGCAACAACGGTTACGATTTGGTTCCTAATGAGAAGCGTAGGGTAAAGAATGATCAAGAACATCATTATACCCTGATGCGCGAGAACCTGATCTATTCGAATGGTTCATGGTATGCATTGGAACATGAAGAGGAACTGCGCGAATATTATGGGCAGAAGGAGTGGGAATATCATCAGACTTATCATGAATTCCTCCAAGCTTACGGCATGAATGGCAAATGGGATTATGGATTCAAAAATACAAATCGATATGATGACCATAATAACAGAATCTACTATGATGAATACGCATGGGATAGCTCAAGGGAGCGATGGAAGGGCCGTTCTCTGAACGAATCGGCCTATAAGTATTACTCTGAAGAATGGGGTGAGATTCAGGTCACCACCCGTAACCTGACGCTCAACGAATGGAACGATACCTACGACACTTGGGCATGGGGTTATCTGGCAGAGAATGACTACGATGACTATCGGAAATGGACCTACAACGCGCAGGCATCTTGGTCGGTTGAGAAAAATGACTGGATCTATTCTTTCAAAGAAAAGTTAGACCGTGAGTATGACGAACAGGGTCGCTCTACGTTGCTGGAGCAGGTAAGCTGGAATACAGAAACGGAGGAATGGGAACATCCATTCCTCAGCTGCTCCTATGAGTATGCCGATGATGGATTGGTGACCCAAACGCAATATGAAATGTGGGACAGCAGCCTTGAGCAATGGCAGGAAGGATGGAAGACGCTGACCAGAAAGGATGATCATGACATGGTCACGTATGAATTTAGCAACAGATGGGATGCCTCACTTCAGAAATTCGTCCCTATTTTCCTCTATGAGTACCACTACATCTATGATGAGGAATGCAAAGAAGGCTATATGTCTAATGGCTATGCTGAGAACTATAAGCTCAACTATGACAACTGGTCAGAAGAAATGGGTACCTGGACCTATGGCAAGAAGGAAGAAATGACATTTGATGAGAAGTACAGGCTGGCTGGCAGAACCACCTATTATTGGATACCATCAAGTCAGGAATTCTATAAGGATGAAGTCCTTCAGCAAGAGTTCAATGCAGAAGGTGAAATGATAGAATATCAGTTAGACAGGTATTCAGAGGATGGGAATCCCGATTTTGAATATCATGACAAATGGTCAAGGCGTTTCGATGCTAACTATAATATGATAGAGTCATGCAGCTATTACTACAACCTGAGCACAGCTGAATACTGGATGGCTACGCGCAAACAATATGAGTACGATATCACGACTCCCGTCCAAGAGGTGATGGGTCTGGTTGCCCTCTATTATAGGAAAGATAAGCCGATAAGTTACAAGTATCAGGAATTCAGTCAGACAGGCGAAGTGATCAATCAAGAGGAGCGCTACTTCTACTACACCAACCTCAACGCTGGTGGTGAAGGTCTCGGACAGACTCTGGCTCCAGTGATAGTGGATATCGTAGATGGCAGACTCACTTTCAGCAGCGAATCTCCAGCCGACCTTTCCATCAGCAACCTTGACGGCAAACTAATGGCTACTGCACAGCAGGTACGCACCTACAGCCTCCAGCTTCCAGCCGGAGTGTATGTGGTAACGGTAAATGGTGAGAGCAGAAAGTTCAGAATTTAAGACGACATCCAATAAGCGAAAAAAAAAGATAGCAGCTCATAAAACTGCTATCTTTTTTTCGCTTATTATATATGAGGTCGGGGTGACCCGACTCGAACGGGCGGCCTCTACGTCCCGAACGTAGCGCGCTACCAACTGCGCCACACCCCGTGAAGAGTTAAAAAGGGAAAGAGTTAAAGAGGTAAAAAGTTATTGCAGACGAAAAAACATGCAGGATTTGCATATACAAAGATTTCAAGAGCAATGAACTTAACGTATAGCAGTTCTCTACAACGTAGAACTATTTAACTATTTAACTCTTTCACTTTTTAACTTCGATTTCAGACTTGAAATCGATTAGTCCTGATTAAGGTTGATACGCTTGAAAGCAGTAGCGGTAAGGCCCTTCTGAACCTTGTCAAGATACTGCTGAACGCTCAACTTGCTGTCGCTAATGAACTCCTGCTCAACGAGACAGTTCTCCTTAAAGAACTTAGCCATACGACCCTTAGCAATGTTCTGAACCATTGCCTCTGGGAGGTTAGCAGCCTTCTCAGCAGCGGTAGCAGCCATGATCTCGCGACCCTTAGCAGCCTCCTCAGCAGTGATCCAGCCCTTTGACATGTTGCTCTCGATGTGATCCTCGCTGTCGAAGTGGTTAGGATTGAGACCAGCCTTCTTGAGAGCTGCAGCAACAGCCTTCTCAACCTGCTCCTCCTTAGTCTTCTTGATAGCAAGCTCGAGCTCCTCGTCCTTCTTAGCCTGTGGAATCTCGTCAGCGTTAACTGCGAGTGGGTTCATAGCAGCTACCTGGCAAGCGATCTCCTTGAGAGCCTCAGCAGGAGCAGCCTGGTTGAAGGCAACGATAGCAGAGAGCATGTGGTTGAAGTGGTTGTAAGCTACAACGCCCTCACCGCAAACTGCCTCAAATACAACCTCCATCTTCTCACCACAAGCGCCTGAACGCTCAGTGATAACAGACTGTACGGTACCCTCCTCAAGTGGGAGAGCCAAGAGAGCCTCATTGTTAGCTGGCTTGTTAGCCATAACGAGATCAGCGATGGTGTTAGCGAGCTCCTGGAAACGGTCGTTGTTAGCAACAGACTCAGTCTCACACTTCAAAGCTACTACAGCAGCATAGTTACCCTCGGTACGAGCGATAACCACACCCTGAGCTGCCTCACGAGCCACACGCTTAGCTGCGATCTTGGTGAACTTGTCACGGATCCACTTTACAGCGGCATCGAAGTCGCCGTTTGACTCCTCAAGGGCCTTCTTACAGTCACCCATACCAGCCTGAGTAAGTTCACGGAGCTTCTTGATATCAGCAATAGAAACTGCCATAATATAATCTTGGATTATAAGTTAAAAGTTAAAGAGTTAAAAAGTTAAAGAGTTATCTGCGGACGAAAAATCTGCCGAAACAGAATATTTCAGAAGTTAAAGAGCTAATAGAATTGGACTAACCAGAACTTTTTAACTCTTTATCTTTTTAACTCTTTAACTTGCGAAGCTTTAAGCCTCCTCAGCAGGAGCAGCCTTCTTGCCACCCTTGCCGCTTGCCTCAGCAGCATCCTGGTCAGCCTTCTCTACCTTACGCTCCTCAAGGCCCTCAGAGATAGCCTCGCACATAGCGCCTACTACGGCAGCGATTGACTTGGTAGCGTCATCATTAGCTGGGATAACGTAGTCAATGTCGCGTGGGTTAGAGTTGGTATCAACCATACCGAACACAGGGATACCAAGGCGGATTGCCTCAGCAACTGCGATGTGCTCCTTCATAACGTCAACTACGAAAATAGCTGATGGGAGACGGGTAAGGTCAGCGATAGAACCGAGGTTCTTCTCAAGCTTCTCGCGCTGGCGGCTGATCTGCAGACGCTCACGCTTTGAAAGGTTATCG
>JAZLJN010000039.1:0-15902 GCA_045617885.1 Bacteroidales bacterium
AGACAATTACAAAGGCTCACAATCAGTGATTTCTCCAATTATATCTATCAATCGTTTCCCATCGATGACGAACTGTTCCAGTGCGACATTACCATCTTCAAACTTCTGAAACTCCTTGGTAAAGGTTTCATCTGTTTCAAAAACTTTTAAATTCAACATCGTGTACCATTTGTAAAAATTCATGACCGTGAATTTGACCCACATGTGCCGAGAGATGGAATTCATAATTCGGAATTTCAACATCATGTACCAAATGTAAAAATTCACGATAGTAGATTTTAACATCGTGTACCAAATGTGGATATGCAGCAAAATAGGAACTAACATCTGGTACACGATGTCAATATCAACAATTGAGAATATCAACATTCAAAACCAAATGTCATTTTTTATGTGAAAAAGACAATTAAAGGATACCTGTGGGGATGTAGAGAGAGTCCCAGACCCTATGCTCGTCATACTCTTAGAGATTATTCTATCTTCAATTCCTCCAGCAATTCCTCGTTGAAGTATTTAATCCATACTTCGTAGGTGTCTTGTGCCGACTGCATGGTGCCGACAAGGAAACCTGGGGTATGCTTGAATTCGGAGAGACCACGGTAGTAGAACAGCTTATGTTCGTTGTCGATGATGAAGGGCATGATGTTGTGGCGAAGGCACTCGCGGAAGAGGATGAGACGACCCACACGCCCGTTGCCATCCTGGAAGGGGTGGATGCTCTCAAACCGCCAGTGGTATTCGGCCAAGGTGTGGATGGTCACATCTGTCAGGGCGTGATACCATTCGTGCAATGATTGCATCTCTTTGACAACCTCGGCAGGCTTGCAGGTTTCACGACCGCCCACCTCATTGGCCAGTCGCTTGTAGTCACCCACGTTGAAATATGACTTCTGTGCATCGGCGGTGCTGGTCTTGAGAATGCGGTGGAACTCCTTGACAATGGCTTCGGAAAGTGGCTCATGAATTGTGCGGAGCAGGTAATCAAAGGCTACAAAGTGATTGGTAGTCTCGATGATATCATCCACAGGCAAGGCCTCTTGATCCTTGAACCCGATGGTGCGGGTCTCAAAGATGTAGCGTGTCTGCTCTTCTGTAAGCTTTGAGCCCTCGATTCGGTTGGAGTTGTAGGCAAGTTGCACCTGAGTCTTATGGTAAAGTCCTCCCTTACGATGCGCCTGCTGCTCATCAATGAGGAACGATGTCAGTTTATTCATGTCTTGCGTGTTTGTGTTTGTATTATTTTATTTCAGCAGTAACTTTCACTCTGTAGACGCGATCAACCAGTTCGATGGCTTGTTTTAGACGATTTTTCGGGTGCAAATATAATATTTTTTCCCAATTTGCCATCATTTTATGGGCAAAAAATACAGTGAAGGGTGTCTTTTGATTATGGGTAATCAAAATTGTCAAACAGGACTGTTATCCGCAAACCGTTATTAGTAATTAGAGATCAGCATTTTGCAGTTTTACTTGTAAGACTTTACAAGAAGACCAAAAGGAAATCAAATGAAATAAAGGTTGAGAAAAAATTATCAAAAAAGTTGCAAATCATTGAAAAAAATCCTATCTTTGCGGCAGGAAGAAGGGAAAGTTTTTTTGCAACAGAACTATGAAGATACTCCATACCAGCGACTGGCACCTCGGACATACGCTCTATAACTATGACCGAACCGAGGAGCATACCGCATTACTCGGTCAGATAATTACCATTGTCAGCCAAGAGAAACCGGATGTGTTCCTCCTGGCTGGCGATGTGTATCATACGGCACAGCCCTCTGCCGCCGTGCAGACGCTCTTCACCAACGCCCTCGTGCAGATTCATGATGCAAATCCGGACATGGTAATCATCATTACCGCGGGTAATCATGACAGCGGATCAAAGCACGAGATTTTCCGCACCCCGTGGCGGGCGCTTAAGGTTCATACCATTGGCACCCTGGAGCGTGAACATCCGGATGAACACATCATCCAGATTGAGGATAAGGGGTTCGTCATAGCCCTCCCCTATACGCATGAGCGAAATCTGCCTGACGGACTGATACAAGGTCTGTTGGACGAAGTAGATAAGCGCAATACACAGCACCTTCCCGTGATCATGACGGCTCATACTACGGTCAGAGGGTGCGACTTCACGGGGCATGATCATGCTACGGAATACCTTGTGGGCGGTATTGATGCCTTCGAAGTGGATCAGTTCGGCTCAGGGTATGATTACCTGGCGCTCGGCCACATCCATCACGAGCAGTTTGTACATACGGGTCGGCATAATGTCAGATACAGCGGTTCACCCATGGCGGTCAGCTTCGATGAGAATTACCCACATTCCGTCAGCATGGTTGAGATGGGGAGTCATGGCGAACGACCAGTGGTTAAACAGATTGAGATTGAAAATCCCCGTCCTCTGGTCACCCTGCCTACTGAGGGATTTGCTACGTGGGATGAGGTCAAGCAGCTGATGAAGCAATTCCCTTCGGACATCCCCGCCTACATCCGCCTGAACGTAGAGACGGAGAACTATCTGCCTGCTGATGCCAACGCCGAGGCGCTCTCCCTGGCTTCGGACAAACAATGCCGCTTCTGCTACATTAATGCCCGAAGAAAAGCGGCGGACACGCAGATTGCGCGGGGCATGACGGTACAGGAGTTTCAGGAAGAGGCGCCTCTGGAGATTGCCAAAAGATACGCGGCGGACATGGGGATAAACTTTGACGAGGAGCTCCAAGGGCTGTTTGAGGAGGCGGAGAGAATGATCTAAAAAAACAGAAAACATGCACTTCCAGAAACTAACCATCCATAACATCGCATCTATTGAGGATGCCGTGATAGACTTTGATGCACAACCACTTGCTGACAGCGAGGTGTTCCTGATTACGGGCAAGACGGGAGCAGGCAAATCCACTATCCTGGATGCAATCTGCCTTGCCCTCTTCGCCAATACGCCACGTATGGAGAACACCAGCATGCAAGGCGATACCAAGGACGGGAGCAAGAAGATTGCTATAGATGATCCGCGTCAGCTGATGCGGAGGAATACCGCCGAGGCTTTCGTGACGCTCACCTTCATTGGCAATAACCTGGTGCATTACGAAGCTACCTGGTGCGTAAACCGTGCTCACAAGAAGCCTACAGGCAATCTGCAGCCGAAAGACTGGAAGCTGATCAATCTGGACACCGGCATCCTCATAGACAAGGATATTGACATCAGGGCCGAAATGAAGATCGCCGTAGGGCTGGAATTCAAGCAGTTCTGCCGAACTACTATGCTGGCTCAAGGTGAATTTACGAAGTTCCTCAACAGCAAGGACGAAGACAAAGCTGCCATCCTGGAGAAGATTACCGGCGTGGATATCTATACAAAGATTGGCGCCAAGATCTTTGAAATCACGGGTATAAAGAAGCAGACGTGGGAAAAAGCCCAGCAGCTGGTGGAGGGCATTTCTACCCTCTCCGATGAACAGATAGCAGCCAAGAATGAAACATTAGGCGCCCTGAACACCCAATACAAAGAGCAGAACAATCTGCGCGAAAAGGAGACGGCTAAAAACAACTGGCTCACGCGAGATGAGGAGCTGAAGAGACTGGTCATAGAGGCAAGCAGCGCCCAGCAGTCGGCTTCACAGGCTATGATGTGTGACGCATACAAAGAGAATGAGCTGCTCGTAACAAACTGGAACCTCACCCTTGAGGCAAGACTGTGGATGACAGAATCGGCAAAAGCCCAGAAGGTGCTATCAGATCAGAAGCAAGCAATCCTGAGCATTGAGCAGGAATATGCTGCTGCGATAGGCGAGACGGATCTGTCCGCGCAAGAGCATACAATCAAGAAACTGGAGGAGGAACTTGCAGCCATCAATTTGCCGCAGTTGCGCCAAAAGCGGGATGCGAATAAAGATTATCTGCTGCTGATTCATACCGCAAAGGATAGGATCAACACACTTCAAAACGAGAGAACAAGAAGAGAGAAAACCAAGATAAATCTGGATCAACGCCAGATAGAGCTGGCGGCGAAGAGGGAGAAGTCCGAGGGGTTCACTTCCCCACTCCATGATGCAGAGCTGCGCATGAACCTCCACAAAGAGATACTGGACAAACAGAAGGATACCGTAGATAAGTTTGCCCGACAGATCAGAATGAGGCTTCATGTGGGAGACCTCTGCCCTATCTGCCGCCAGGAGATCCGTCAGGAGTTGCCGCATGAAGAGGAGCTGTCCGCCCTCTTTGAAAATCTGCAGAAAGATTTCATTCAGGCAGAAAAAGACTACAAGACACTCTTTAACGAAAAGCTGAGACTCGATACAGAGATCAAGACCGAATCTACCCTGCTCGTCAAAGAAATGAAAGCCTACAAAGAAGATAAGACGGAGGACCTTGCTTTGCAAAAGGCGACTGAAGCCTGCGCACTCTGCGGCATCACGGGTCTGGATACAACTTCGACAGAGGAAACTGCTATCAAGGCTTTAAGGGATTCCGAACTGCAGATTTTGGAGTCAAACCGCCTATTGCAGGAACAAATCCAAGAGGGCGAAGCACAAGAGAAGAAGGCTGCACAGCTACGTAAGGATCTTGACCAGAAGAGGGCAAAGATAAATGCTTTGGCCGAAAGGAAGACGGTGACTTTGACCAAACAGAAAGCTGCAGAGGAGGTGCTGGAGGCTAACCAGCAGAAGCTGACGGACTTCTTTGATGCTAATCCTTCGATAAATGAAGCCATGCTCATCACGCTCAATACACATGAGGCAGCTCAAATCAAGAATACCGAACTGGCACTCCAAAAGATACAGGAGGATGCTGTGGTGAAGCAACGCCTGCTGGAGAATGCCCAAAAGCAGAAGGATGACCATCAGCACAGCAAACCCGAATTTGAGGAGAATGATACGCAAGAGACTCTGACAGCCAGAATCAGACAATGTGAACAACTGCTCATAGAGATTGGTGAGAAGAGAGGCATTATCCTGCAGGAACTGAAAGCGGATGAAGAGAACAAGCAGAAGCTCAAGGTGCAGATAGAGGATGCGGAGCAGAAGCATGCCGAATACCTGAAATGGTCCACCCTGAACCAGATGCTTGGAGATGCTACGGGCAACCGGTTCCGTAAGATTGCGCAAAGCTATGTGCTTGAAAGCCTCATACATTCGGCAAACAGCTACTTGAAATGCCTGACTGACCGCTACACGCTACGGGTCACTCCGGGCACCTTCATCATCTCACTCGAAGATGCCTATCAGGGTTTTGCTACCCGAACCGCCATCACCATATCGGGCGGCGAGAGTTTCTTGGTGTCGCTCTCCCTGGCGCTGGCTTTGAGTGACATCGGGCAGCAATGGAAAGTGGATACGCTCTTCATAGACGAAGGCTTCGGTTCGCTCAGCGGCGAACCATTGCAGAATGCCATCAGCACCCTCCGTTCGCTCCACAGCAAGGGAGGACGCCACGTGGGCATTATCTCGCACGTAGAAGAACTGCAGGAACGTATTCCGGTACAGATTCAGGTGAATCAGGAAGGGAATAGTTCCTGCAGTACAGTAAGAGTGATTAGTGTTGTATAAAGGGTATTTAAATTACCAGGCGCCGCCTCCTCCGGATCCGCCCGATGAAAACTGTGCCAGAATACCAGCTCGGCTGTTCAATATCAATGGTTTTGAACTTTGGCCCACTTGGAGGCAAGACCGAATACCATGGCGTATGTCAAGCTACTCATAGCATACCGGACGAATCGTATAGCCTTTGAATCGGGCTTCATACGTGCGAATCTTGTCGAACTTGTCAAAATAGAGATAATCGGAGTTGTTGACGTAATGCGAATCCTTGCAGAGCGAGCGGGTGTAATAGTATCATCCGTTAGTACTATCGTACTTGAGGTCATATTCTATTCGCATGCCTGCTGCTGGGAGGAAGATGCTGTTGCCATTGGATCCGGTCACCGTATATCCCTTGACTTTATTCAGCTTTGTCCATTTCCATGTGCATAATTTGAATACCCTTATTATTTTACTTCACCACCTTCCACCAGTCAAAGTCAAATAGCTCGTCATCTCCGCCACGGAAGAGGACGTACACATCATGCTTGCCCTGGGGAGCCCTGCGGATGCGAGCATCGCCATAGTCGGCACCACCCACAATCTTTACGCTTGCAAAAGGCTGTCCATCCAGACGGTCCAGATAGAACTCTATGGTTCCACCAGCCTTGAACTTACTGATGTGAGCCTGCAGCGACTTTGACTCCTCTGTACCGAAGTCAACCTCACGCAGCTTCACCCAGTCGCCATTATGGATAGAGGTAACGTAATGCTCCTCTCCTGCCAGCCTATCCAGCTTCACACCCCAGCTGGAAGACATCGTCTCTGCTTCAACGCGCTCGTAAGGATTGATGGTACCTACAGGATCAACGCCCTTCTCCGTGAAAGGAATGAATGGGATGCTGCCGTCAGCGTTGAACTTGAACTCCTCAATGGCAGTTGAACGGCGGAAACCTCCGCCATTAGGCAGCATGCCATTATGATAGAACATGTAATCGTGACCCTTGAACGTAATATTACCGCCGTGGATGGTGAAGCTGTTCTTGGCTTCGTCCATGATGCGGCCGCGGAACGTCCAAGGTCCGTCAATGCTCGGAGCTGTAGAGTAAGCCATGTATTCAGGCACTCCACCTGCAGGATAAGAGGCGTAGTAGGTGTCGCCACGGCGCATTACCCACGGACCCTCTTCATATTGCGTCATCATGCGTTCCTTGCCGATGCTCCAGTCCATCTTTGACTGCAGTTCGCCGAAGCAGGCAGGATCCGTATAGCCAGGCACCTCGCGGTAGCCATCTGCAAAGGAGATCATGTCCTTGTTCAGCTTACCGTACCAGAAACCCTTGTTACCCCAGAAGAGATAAGGAGTACCGTCATTATCGATAAACACAGTAGGGTCAATAAAGCCGAAACCCGTAGCCAAAGGACCGCCGATGGCATCACGCCAAGGTCCCGTAGGCTTATCAGCTACAGCCACGGCAAGGGCATCCTTCTCGTCAGCCGTCTTGCAACACATGTACCAATACCACTTGCCTTCGTACTCCACACCCTGACAAGCCCAGGCACGGTCACCCTGCGAAGCCCACGCAAACATCTCAGTTGTCACTTGCGTACCCAGGTAGGTCCAGTTGACCATATCTTCCGAAGAGAACAGCAGCCAGTCCTTCATCTTGAAGTAGATGGCATCATCTTCGTCATGATCCACAAAGAGATAAACCTTACCATCATGCACAAAAGGTGCAGGGTCAGGCGTATAGATAGCGCTGATCACAGGATTCTGCGCCAAAGCGGCACAGGAGAGAGAAGCAAAAGCGAGAAATGTAGTGATTGATTTCATGTTGTGTTAATAAGTTATTTAAGTTTCGGAGTACGAAACTCTAATAAGTTAAATATCCGCACAAAGATATAAATATTTTGTTTCCTAACCAAATTTTCCCCTCAAAATAACAAGTTATCTGTACGAAAAGACAGATTTTCTCATAGAAATAATAAAATAATAAACCTAAAAATCAAGGAAATTCTAAAAAAAGTAATATCTTTGCACCCGATCAAAACAGATTTTGAACATGCAGAAACCCACCCTCAAAGACCTTCGGACCACCTATCGTGTGCTGACCAGAATCAAGGCCGACATCCCCCAGCCCCTCCTCGTCACCCTGGCAGATATGATCAAGGCCGAAGAGAAGTCTCGCCGCTACAGGAAGATTGCCAAAATGAGCGAAGAAGATCTGATCCGCTATCAGGCCTCCCCCAAGCGACGCCTCCGCATCAACTTGCCCGACGGCCGCATCATACAGGAAAAGACCAACGAATCAACCTTCTACGCCGCCCTTCGTGAAGTGGATTTCCCTACACTCCTATCCCTTGGCCTCACACGGCAAAGCATCCCAATCTTCGTAGGTTTCAAAGAGAAACGTACCCTACTCGTAGGACACAAGATGATCCGGGAAAGCTGCTTCGTGATCAAAAACCTCAAGCCCGACGAAAGGATCAAACTACTCCATCATATTGACACACATCTCCAGCTCAACTGGGATATTGAATTGATGTAAGCAATTCAAGTAATTATTTATCAACACATAATGAAAAAGCAATTTACTCTTGCCATAGCCAGCCTCTTGTCTGTGCTTGCAATGGCTCAACCGCGGATGGAGCATCGAGACAACAGCACGGCGCGGATCGTTGTGAATGATACGCCGATGCTGATGATCGGAGGCGAACTGGGCAACTCCTCTGCCTCCACCCCTGACGACGTGAAGCGCACCTTTGCTCACCTGCACAAGCTGGGACTTAACACCGTACTGGCTCCCGTATCGTGGGAGCTGATTGAGCCCGAGGAGGGGACATTCGACATGAGTCAGCTCGACGTCATCCTGACTGAAGCAAGGCGCAACGAGCTGAAGGTGGTGCTGCTGTGGTTCGGCGCATGGAAGAACTCGATGAGCTGCTATGCACCGGAATGGTTCAAGCGTGACGTGAAGCGTTTTCCTCGAGCTCACACGCCGGAGGGAAAGCCTGTGGAGGAAGCCTCTTCACTCAACAAGAATGTACTGGAGGCAGACAAGCGTGCTTTCTGCCGCATCATGGAGCATCTGCGTGATCATGATGCTGTGGAGCAGACGGTCATCATGGTGCAGGTAGAGAATGAGATAGGCATGATAGACGTGCCGCGTGACTATTCGGAAGATGCAACGAAACTCTACCAGAGTGCCGTACCAAAGGCTTTGACTGACTATCTCAAGAAGAATCAAAAAACGCTCCACCCCTACCTCAAAGACAAGCTAACAAACTCCCTCCTTCAAGAGGGACGGAGTGGGATCCCTAATGGGTTCTTCTGGCCACAACTTTTTGGCGAAGACATCTATTCCGAGGAAATCTTCCAGACATGGACCTACGCTACCTATGTGGAGCAGATAGCCAGGGCAGGACGCGACATCTACAATCTGCCGATGTATGTGAATGTGGCGCTCAATAGTCGCGACCGCCAGCCAGGTCAATACCCGTCAGGCGGACCTCTGGCTCACCTCATTGACCTCTGGCATTGTGGGGCTCCATCCATCGACGTGCTCGGCGTGGACATCTATGACAAGGGAATCAAGTCTTGGCTCTCGAAGTATCATCTTCAGAACAATCCGCTCTTTGTACCTGAAATCCGACTGGAGGATAAGGATGCCATGTATGCACTTTATGCTTTCGGACATCATGGCGCAATGGGGTTCTGCCCGTTCAGTATCGAAGATTATCCGCTCCTTGCTAACGGTCAGGGCAACGACATGAGTGGAATGGATCTGTCACAGGATGACCAGCTCAACGCCTTCACGGCTGGAGGTTCTGCCCTCTCTCCTCTTGCTGCATCCTATCAGCTATTGCGCCAGGCTGAGCCTTTGATCCTGGAGCGTCAGGGGACAAGTGACATGGATGCTGTACTGCTTGACAATGAGCAGCGTGAGGCGGAAATCATTACTCCTGACGGCATTCGCCTTACCATCAGGCACAGCTATTCACTCGGATGGGAACCAGGTGCCAAGGATGCCGAATGGCCGGAAGCTGCGTGCATCGTACTCCGCCTCGGCAAAGAAGATTACCTTGCCATAGGTAGCGGTGTGGTAATCACCTACTCTGATGCCAAGGCGGGCAAAGACTGGAAGCGGGGTGATACACGCATAGGACTTGCCAAGTGCGAATCCGTCAGCCTGGCAGAAAGAAAAATGCACGTGAAGCGTCACCTGAATGGAGATCAAACGCATCAGGGACGTCACGTGCGGATACCTGTAGGAGAATTTGACATACAGCACTTCAGACTGTACAGGTACTGATGTAAGTTTCGCAAGTAGAGAGATCTACATTGCCGGCTTGATGTTCAGATTGACGCCAAGTGACTGCTCGGTATCAATGATAGTCCAGCTGCCAGATGGGTAGATGTGCTCCACGCGCTTCTGATAGCCACGATCAATCAGCTCATTTACTACGGCATCACGGCGGTCACCTACAGCAAAGCCAAGGTGATGAACGCCATAGCCGTGCTCCTTGATGAACTCATTATAAGTGCTCGGATTGTCATCCAGAATCTGGTGGAGCTCAATGATGAATCCCTGGGGAGCCATGATTGAGGCGAGCTTCAGGCCGTACTTATAGTTCTTGCCGTAGTACATCAGATTAGGGTCAGTAGTATCCACGGTCTGATGCACTTTGATTTCGGGCATTGGCACGTTCAGGATCTGTGACCATTCACGTGCAGCAGCTTCAATGTCCTCCACTATAATGGCAATCTGGATGAACTTGCTCAAATCCACGGGATTGGCCATAACACCACGGTCGGCCTTGAGTTCGAGCTTGTGGTTCTGTGCTTCCCAGAGGTCAGGATAGTTCTTCTGGATAGAGCAGGCATCCACCTCGGCTACTTCTGGAGCTTCAGGCTGTTTTGATTCGCAGGATGTGAGCATAAGTGCTGCCATCATGCCTGAGAGTAAGGTAATCTTTTTCATCTTTTTTATGCTTTAGCCTGAGGCGAGTCAGGGTCAATCATCATCAGTTCCACTTTGTTGCCGTCCGGATCATGGATCCAAGCCTGCCAGTTCTTGTCAGCAGAGGTCTTTGGCTCCTGATCAATCTCCACGCCGATGGCACGCAGGCGTTCCACGTCAGCAAGCAGATTGTCTGTCTCAAGGCAGAGATGCTGGAATCCGCGAGAGTTCCATCCTGTATTAGGATTCTCGCCTTCGCCATTAGGAATCAGCTCCAGATAGACGCCATCAGCCATACGCACATAGTGCAGCCAAGGCTTGCCCTCATCATCATTCTGTATTCCTACCAGTTTCATACCCAACTTGTTGCAATAGAAATCAAGTGAAGCCTCAATATCCTTGCAAACAAAGCAGGCGTGACCAATGCCAACGTAGCCCTCACGTCCAAATTCGTATGGAGCCTCGTTGCTCTGCATCTGAACTGACGCAGGTGTGTACTCCTGCAGTTCGATGCCGTTGCCATCCGGATCATAGAGCCAGAGGTTTAGGCATCCGCTCTTCTCTACTTCTGGTTCGGGCGAATCGATGTAACCCTTTGCGTAGATCTCCTGAAGGGTCTTGCGGATGTCTCCTACGGTAACGCAGAGGTGGTTATAGCCGGTCTTCTTGAAGTCGAAGGCATAATCACGATCATTCTCGCCGCCGTAGAAGAGTTCGAGGAAATGTCCCTTGCAGATCTTCAGATAGACAATCCAGGGATCCCCATTCTCCTTATGGAGCTCGAAGACCTTCTTCCAGCCGAAGACGTTGTCAAAATACGCAATTGTCTTGTCCATGTCCAATGGATTCAAGGCAATGTGAGCAATGTCCTTAATCATAATTTTGTAGTTATTTAGTTGTCAATAGTGTTCATTTTAATTAAGTTCAATTTACTTACGGAAGAGGTTTGGCAAGAAACGATAATAGAGCAGATGACGCCATGTTGACCAGTCATGACCACCATGTCCGCCTGCATAATACTCATGCTCAATTTTCTGTGCCTTAAGCGCATCGGTCAAACCCTTGACACGCATATTGAAAAAGCCCTTCTCCTCCTCTGTTCCCTGTCCGATGAAGAGGTAATCAATCTTATCGTTCACATTCTTGGTATTCATGAACTTTGGCATCGTCTGCATCGGATTAGGATCACCAGCACTCAGCACGCCAAAGTTGGCAAAGAGGTCAAGGTTCTGCTCCATACCGCTGAACATCGTGTGTCGTCCGCCCATCGAAAGGCCAGAGAGCGCACGTCCGTGAGGATTGGCAATGGTACGGTAGTGGCTGTCAACGAACGGCACAATGACCTCACGAAGCTCACGTGCCATGATGTCAAAGGTCAGGTCAGCATGCTTTGGATGATTGCGATGCACCACCTGATTATTGATGATGGCTATGATCATCGGCTGTGCCTTGCCTTCGGCCAGGAGATTATCCATAATGAAGTTGACGCGACCGTCATACATCCAGTTGTTAGGCAATTCGCCGCTGCCGCCCATGAGGTAAAGCACGGGATAGGACTTTGAGGGGTCGTATGTAGGAGGCGTATAGACGTACATGTCACGCTCACCGCCTGTTACAGAGCTGGTGTAGATGTGTCGGGTGACCGAACCGTGAGGCACAGGCTTGGCATCATACCATTGTGGGCCGTCGCCATGCACTATCAGCTCACTATAAGGAGGCATTGCTGTGAATGAGGCGTAAGTATTATTTGGATCAGCCATGCTGACGCCATCCACTACGATGTTGTACTGATACATGTCAACGGGCAGAGGTCCGATGGTGAGCGTCCAGATTCCATCTTCACCACGGGTGAAGGGAAGCGGATTCTTCTCATGCATCACGGTAAGCATGGCACCAGAGAGCTTCACCTCGGTGGCTTGAGGTGCCTTGATGCGGAAGATTACGGTGTGGTCATCATTCACCTGTGGCGAATTGAGTGAAGCGCTGAAAGGAATCAGGCCTTCAGTATCAAGTTGTGGGTTGTGGCAGAGGTTGACGTTCGACTGCTGTGCGTGGGCTGCCAGGCAAAGGGTGGCTGCCAGGGCAGATGTAAGGATTGTTTTGTTCATGGGGTAATGTTTTGTTCGTAAGCAGAACTTGCTTAAATTGCGGGTACAAATATAAATATTTATTTTGTAACTTCTGCATTCTTTGGTCAAAAATAGGATGAAAACGAGAATATTGGACAAAAATTTGCTATTTTCAATACAATTTGGTATCTTTGCAGCAGAAATTTTAAACTTGAAACGTGCTCATCATCAAATTTGATCATTATGAAGAATAGAACAAGCTGGATGCTGTCTGCTATGATGTCAGTGGTAATGCTGACCTCATGCAGCCGGACAGAAAACTCACAACCAGAAGTATTCAGAGATGTGGTCTTTGCCGAAGCTCCTACTGCTGACGGCAATACAAAAAGCCTGAAGATAAACGTATGGAAGGGTACCGGAGAAGCCCCACAACCCGTGCTGCTCTTTGTGCATGGCGGCGCTTGGGTGTCAGGTGACAATAATCTGGATGCTGCCGGTTCTGAACAGATACGTGCCATCATGGAGCTTCGTTCATGCGGCATTACGATAGCGGCTGCCACCTACCGCTTCTCGAACGAAGCCATCTTCCCTGCCCAGATCCATGACGTAAAAGCAGCTATCCGCTACCTCAAGGCAAACGCCGCTATATACGGAATTGACCCCTCTCGCATCATGACCATGGGCGAATCTGCCGGTTCGCAATTGGCGCTTCTTGCCGCCGTCTCAAACGGAGAACAGGCGATGGAGGGCAACGTAGGTGGCAATCTGGAGGTGGACAGCAACGTGATTGGCTGTGTGGATTGCTACGGTATGACCGACTTCCTCACCCTCGCCTCTGACCTCTATGCCCGCCCTGACCTTGGCAGGACAGATGAGCAGGTATATGAGCTGGTGGAGGACAAGAGTTCCAGCCGCTCGCAGCTCTTTGGCCTTACTACCGACGAATGCAACCTCGGCACGGTAACTGCCCATCCAGAGCGTTTCCCAGAGCAGGTGGAACTGATCAAAGCCGGCAGTCCGCTCTACCATGTGACTCCTGATGATCCGCCTATCCTGATCATTAACGGACAGCGGGACATCCGTGTACCGTCAGCACAAGCCATCAAGATGTACCAGGCACTCTATGATGCTGGCGTAGAGGCACAGCTCCTGCTCAATGACCGTGCTCCTCATGGCAATCTGGGCGCAGAGTCAGCGGCTTCCATCAAGTCGTTCATCCAACGCATCCTGCTGCAGGGGAAAGAATAAATCATTTATAAACCATTCGTTTCTATGCCCATATCACTTCTTCCCTCACTCCTATTTGCAATTCTGGTAGTAGGATACAGCCCTGGTCCTGCCAATCTCTACTCGCTGGCATGCTGCCTGAAATTCGGGCGGCGCAAGGCGCTGAAGATGTGGAGAGGACTGCTCACAGGCTTCAGCATTGCCGTAGTTATCATGGCAGTACTGACCCATCTGTTAGGTGAGGTAATGGGCGACTATGTTGTCTATCTGAAGTATCTTGGAGCCGCTTACATCCTCTGGCTGGCATGGAAAATGTGGCGTTTCTCTGGTCAGAACAATCCCGAGGCGCAGAAGTGCACATTCACCTCCGGACTGATAGTTCAGCTAACCAATGCCAAGATGCTGCTCTTTGACCTGACGGCTTTCTCTGTCTATGTACTGCCATATAGCAACCGGCTGACAGATCTGCTCATAGTTGCTACCCTGCTGCTTCTGGCAGGTCCAGGAGCAAACCTTGCCTGGCTCTATGTGGGAGCCTATCTGCGCAGGTTCTTTGCCAAATACCAGAAGGAGGTGGATATTGTCATGGCAATCCTGCTGGCACTCTGCGCCATTTATATAATCATTATTTAATCACATGGAATACATGTCAAAAGAATGCTACGATCAGCTCGTAGCCGAACTGGAGGAACTCGTTAAGATAGAACTCCCAAAAGCCAAGGATGAACTCTCCGAAGCACGCGCCAAGGGAGACTTGAGCGAGAACTTTGAGTATCATGCCGCCAAGCGTGCCTTGCGCAGGATCATGAGCAAGATCAAGTTCAAGACCACTGTCTTGCAGAACGCGCAGGTACTTGACGCCACAATCCTTAAATGTGATACCGTAGGCCTGCTCCGCAAGGTAGAATTCACCAATCTTGCCACGAATGCCGTAAAAGCGTACACAATAGTCAACCCGCATGAGGCAGACCTGAAGGAGGGAAAGATTTCCATCAAATCGCCTATTGCAGAAGCTTTATTGGGCAAGAAGGTTGGTGATGTGGTAGAGGCTCACGTACCTGCAGGAATCATCCGGTTGAGGATAGATGGCATCAGTATCTGAATACAAGGTAAGAAAAAGAGGACGGTCAAGCTTCATTCAAGATTGCCGACGCCTGAACCAAAGACTCTGGCTTGCCGCAATCGACCCATGGCTTACCCGTCACGTCGATGGCATGAAATGACAGCTTGTCACAAAGACTCAAATAGAAATCCATGACCGGGAATGCGGATTCGCATTTCCGGTTAAAATATGTAGTGAGCTGATTATCTACTACATGAATACCGCTAAAGGCAAATCGTTGCATTTGGTCGAGAGATAGTTCGTTTCGCTCAATCCGCTCACAGAAAGACGCAGGCTTCATTTCTCCCGTCGAAAGATTAGTCCATCCACAGAGGTTTTGTGCCTGATCAAAGAGAAGGTAACGCTGCGTCTTTCGCACGTTTACCGCCATGGTAGCTGCCAGAGGCAAGCTTCCTGAATCTTCCTGCTCTTTGGCAGAAACATGAGCGTCATACAGTTCCTTCAGATCAATATTGGATATAATATCCACATTATGAATGAGAATAGGACGCCGGTCATCAAACAGCGGCAAGGCAGCTTTGATACCGCCACCTGTATCCAGGAGCTGCAGGCGCTCGTCACTCACCCGGATATCTATGCCGAAATTGTCATTTGCCTGCAGGAACTGGATGATCTGCTCACCAAAATGATGCACATTCACCACAATATGGTCAAATCCTGAAGCTTTCAGTTTCAGGATATTATGTTCGAGTAATGGTTTACCGTTTACTTCCACCAATGCCTTGGGTCGGTCATTGGTAAGGGGACGAAGACGCGTGCCGAGTCCGGCAGCAAATATCATGGCATTCATTTACTACAGATAATAATCCAATAAAGACTATTGATAATAATCCAACAAAAAAATCAAAAGAAATCAATTCTTTATGTAACATATAAATAATAACTTGGTCAAAACTACTATATATTTTATAGAACAAGGAATTGAAGGAATTAATAGAAATACATGCGGTTAAGGGTTCCTTAAATTCTACTGAATTCCTTGTAGAAAATACCAATTTATTATTTG
>JAZLJN010000040.1:0-35248 GCA_045617885.1 Bacteroidales bacterium
CGACTCGGTCAACCGCTCGACCCTCTGCCTCGGCGCTGCCAAGCAGCAGATTCCTGCCACCATGGGCCAGGAGTATCTCGAGATCCGCAACTATGTCACCCACGCCAAGGGTGCGCAGGAGGCTCACGAGGCCATCCGTCCTACCTACATGGATCACACCTCCATCGAAGGCACTGCCGCCGAGCAGCACCTCTACGAATTGATCTGGAAGCGTACCATTGCAAGCCAGATGAGCGATGCACAGATTGAGAAGACTGTGGCTGAAATCAGCATCAAGGGCGACAACGAGCTCAAATTCATCGCCACCGGTGAGGTGATCAAGTTTGACGGCTTCCTGAAGGTTTATATTGAGAGCTATGACGAGGAGCCAGAGGATGGTTCATCTGACAGCAACCGTCTGCCTGCGCTGCAGAATGGCATGCAGCTGACGCTCAATGCCGCTGACGCCGTACAGCGCTACACCCTGCATCCACAGCGCTACACCGAGGCTTCGCTCGTCAAGAAAATGGAGGAACTGGGCATCGGACGCCCATCTACCTATGCTCCTACCATCTCTACCATTCAGGCTCGCGAATATGTAGTCAAGAGCGACCGTCCGGCTGAGAAGCGCAACGTGACCCGCATGCATCTTAACGCTGCCAAGGGCGACATCAAGACCCACGTGCAGCAGGAGACCTATTCTAATGACAAGGGTAAGCTCATCCCTACTGATATCGGTTCGGTAGTCAATGATTTCTTGAGCGAGCACTTCCCAGAGATCATGTCATACAACTTTACTGCTACCGTCGAAGGTGAGTTTGATAAAATCGCCGAAGGTCAGGAGCAGTGGACCAGCTGTATCAACTCCTTCTACGAGGTGTTCCATCCACTTGTGACCACTACCATTGAGGAGCGTTCTGACCGCAAGGCTGGCGAGCGTGTACTGGGCAAGGATCCACAGACGGGCCATACCGTGAGCGTCAAGATCAGCCGCTTTGGACCAGTGGTTCAGATCGGTTCGGCTGATGAGGTAGAGAAGCCACAGTTTGCAGCCCTGCAGAAGGGTCAGAGCATCTCTACCATCACGCTGGAGGATAGCCTCAAGCTGTTTGAACTGCCAAAGAATCTGGGTGAGTTTGAGAATAGCAGCGTCATCGTAGGCGTCGGCAAGTTCGGTCCATACATCCGCCATGACAATAAGTACGTCTCTATCCCTAAGGGCACGGAGCCGCTCAAGATTACGCTTGAGGAGGCTGTGGAACTCATCGAGCAGAAGCGTGATGAAGACCGTAAGCGCGTGATGCGCACCTTTGAGGAGGATGCTGACCTGCAGATGCTCAACGGTCGTTTCGGCCCATACCTTGCCAAGGGTGGCAAGAACTATAAGCTGCCTCGCACCAAAGATCTGGAGAACCTCACCTATCAGGACTGTCTGGCTATCATCGAAGCTGCAGACAACGCTTCGGCTGATGGCGAATCCAAGCCACGCAGAGGACGTTACGCACGTAAGTCATGAACGAGACCTCACTGATATATAAGACCGTATTCAGCCGACGCTACAAGCAGATACAGCGTTACGCGAGCCACACTCCGCAGATTCAGCAGGAGCAGCTTCACTGGCTGCTTATGCGATATAATATGACTGTAGCCGGACGCGACTTCAGAATCAGGGGCGACGAAACCATCGCTGAGTTCCAGCAGAAGGTTCCCCTGATGACATACGACCAGCAGAAGCTGTACATTGAGTCCATGCTGAAGGGCAAGAAGGATGTGCTCTGGCCGGGTCGATGCAAGTGGTTTGCCAAATCGTCAGGCACTACGAGCGATAAATCCAAATATATCCCCGTGACCCGCGATGCCCTCAAGCGGATGCATTACCGCGGAGCTACGGATTCCATGGTCATCTATCTGGCGCTCAATCCAGAGTCGCGCATCATGAGCGGCAAGGGTCTCATCCTGGGCGGTTCGTTCAGCCAGGAGGTTCTCCCATACGGCATCAAGACGGGTGATCTGTCCGCCACACTCATCCAGAACGTCACTCCAGCAGTCAACTTTATCCGCACCCCACGCAAAGAGGTGGCGCTGATGGGAGAATGGGAGGAGAAGCTCAAAATGCTTACTGCCACCACAAAGGATGTCAACGTCACCAATATCAGCGGCGTTCCCTCCTGGATGATGGGCGTGCTCAAGAATATTCTGGCAGAGACTGGCAAAAAGGATATCACCGAGGTGTGGCCTAACCTGGAATGCTTCTTCCATGGCGGCATTGCTTTCTCTCCCTATCGCGAACAGTACCGCAAGCTCATCCCTTCGGACAAGATGCATTATCTGGAGACCTACAATGCCTCGGAAGGCTTCTTTGGCGTGCAGTCTTCGTTTGATGATCCTGCTCTGCAGCTGGTGATTGACAACCGCATCTTCTATGAGTTCATCCCGATGGACGAATACGATGAGAATAACCCGCAGATGAAGGCCGTTCCGCTGGAGCAGGTTGAGGTGGGTCGCAACTACGCCATGGTGATCACCACCCCAGGCTTGCTGCGCTACATCATCGGCGACACTGTCCGCTTCACACAGCGCAACCCCTACAAGTTCCTGATTACCGGCCGCACCAAGGCTTTCATCAATGCTTTCGGCGAAGAGCTTATGGTCAGCAATGCCGACGAAGCGCTCTCTCTTACCTGCCGGCAGACGGGAGCCGAAGTGGCAGAATACACGGCAGCGCCTACTTTCGTGCAGCAAGTCACTACCGATCATGCGGCTGACAGCGCCAAGGCACGTCACTCCTGGATCATAGAATTTGCCAAGGCTCCGGCTGACCTTAATCAGTTTGCCGATCTGCTCGACCAGAATCTGCAGCGCGTCAACTCTGATTATGAGGCAAAGAGGTACAAAGGCATCTTCCTTGACCGACTTGAGCTTACTGCCGCACCGCAAGGCACGTTCAATAGCTGGCTGTCAGCCAAGAAAGGAAAATTAGGAGGTCAATTGAAGATTCCACGTCTCTCCAACTCACGTGAGTATTATCTGGAATTATTAGAGATGATCCAGAAGAAGAAAGAGTCGGAGCATTAAATTACAAGAGAGTCAGACACAGCGGCAAGGTCTTTTGCCAACTGTGTTTTCAGCTGCTCAAGCGTATCCATCTTACGTTCGTCACGAATACGATGTACGATGGTCAGCTTGAGCAGCTTTCCGTATAGGTCTTCGGAGAAGTCAAGCAGATGTGCCTCAATGGAGAGTCGGTGCGTCAGCTTATCTACAGTGGGACGGAATCCCACGTTGACCATGGCACGAAACGTTCGTCCGTCTGGCAACAGGCAATAGGCGGCATACACGCCGGTGCGTGGCACCTGACCTTTCAGTCCCTCCAGCCCGAGATTGGCTGTAGGGAATCCGAGCTGCCTGCCCAACTGTTGCCCATGCACCACGACGCCCTCCATCCGGGCCATCCCATCCGCTGCTTCCATCATCATTTTTACACCAACTTGCCAAGATTGACCATTTCGATGGCGGAGATCATGGCATCAGCGCCCTTATTGCCCGCCTTAGTGCCGGCGCGCTCTATGGCCTGCTCAATGCTGTCAGTAGTCAGGATGCCATTCGTCACAGGCACACCACTCTTCAGGCTGGCAGTAGCAATGCCCTTGGCGCTCTCGTTAGCCACCATGTCAAAGTGTGGAGTTGCGCCACGAATCACGGCACCCAGACACACCACTGCATCATACTTGCCTGACTCTGCCATCTTCTGTGCCATCAGCGGAATCTCAAAGGCGCCAGGCACCAGAGCCAGCGTCAGATCATCCGTGTTACCACCATGGCGCACGAAGCAGTCCTCTGCGCCTCCTATCAGGTTACTTACAATAAAATCATTAAAGCGCGAAGCTACAATAGCAATTTTCTGACCCTGTGCGGTCAGATTTCCTTCCAGTTTTTTCATTTTTTATCTCTTTATTAACTTTTTACCTCTTAACCTCTTTACCTCTTTACCTTTTTACCTCTTTATGTCTTTCAGATGCAGCAAGTGCCCCATCTTGGAGTACTTGGTGTACATATAGAACTCATCCTTCTCGTTGCAGGTCATCTCGATAGGCTCACGGCTCACCACCTTCAGACCGAAACCATCCAGACCATCTATCTTGGCAGGATTGTTGGTCATAAGGCAGAGCTCGTGGATACCCAGGTCAGCCAGGATAGAAGCGCCAGTACCATATTCGCGCAGATCAGCCGCAAAGCCGAGCGCAAGATTAGCCTCCACCGTATCCATTCCCTGATCCTGCAGTTTGTAGGCGCGCAGTTTGTTGATCAAACCAATGCCTCTGCCCTCCTGACGCAAATAAAGCAGCACACCACGTCCGCGCTCCTCAATGCGGCGAAGGGCCTCGGCCAACTGTTCACCGCAGTCACATCTCAAGCTGCCGAAGGCATCGCCCGTCAGACATTCTGAATGTACGCGACACAGCACCGGCTCCGGTGTGGTGACGTCGCCCTTGACCAGCGCCACATGATGCTCACCCGTCACACTGTTCACGTATCCGTATGCCTTGAAGGTTCCGTATTTGGTAGGCAGTTCGGCTGCCGTCACCTGCTCCACCAGTTTCTCCGTCTTGCGGCGATAGGCTACCAGATCGGCTATCGTGATAATCACCAGCTGATGTTTCTTGGCGAAGTCAAACAGCTCCGGCGAACGCATCATTGTACCATCCTCGCGCATGATTTCGCAACACAGTCCGCACTCCTTGAGTCCAGCCAGTCGGCATAGGTCCACAGTTGCCTCTGTGTGTCCGGTGCGCACCAGCACGCCGCCGTCACGTGCCTGCAATGGGAACATGTGTCCCGGACGACGGAAGTCAGCCGGACGCGTACCCTCTGCCACGATGGCACGGGCGGTAATACCACGCTCCACAGCGGAGATTCCCGTCGTGGTTGAGATATGATCCACGCTCACGGTGAAGGCGGTCAGATGATTGTCACTGTTGTTGGCACACATCTGTGGCAGGTTGAGCTGCTCACAGATTTTCCGGCTCATCGGCATACAAATCAGACCTTTTGCCTCTGACGCCATCAGGTTGACGTTCTCCGTAGTGGCAAACTCGGCTGCACAGATCAGGTCGCCTTCATTCTCGCGGTCAGGATCATCGAGCACCAGAATACACTTGCCGGCTCGCAGCTCCTCCAGAGCCTCCTCTATAGTATTAAACTTTGTCATTATTATTACATTTTGAAGCCGCAGCGAGCCATGGTAGCCAGGAGGTCATGTCCCTCTGCCTCGCCCTTGCCCAGCAGCTTTTCTACATATTTGGCTATGATGTCATTCTCTATGTTCACTCGGTCGCCCACCCGCGCCTGATGCAGGGTGGTGGCAGCCTGTGTATGGGGGATGAGCGAGACGGCAAACTGCCTTTCGTCCACCCTTGCCACGGTCAGCGACACACCCTGCAGCGTCACGCTACCCTTCTCAATGATGTAGCGGAGCAGACGGCTGTCGCACTCCACGGTGAGCCACAGGGCGGTATCATCCTGCCTACGGTCAGAGATTCTTCCGGTCCCATCGATGTGGCCTGACACGATGTGACCGCCCAGGCGCGTCTGAAGCGAAAGGGCACGTTCCAGATTGACCGGACTTCCTGCCACCAGTTCGCTCAAAGCCGTGCGTGACACGGTCTCCGGCATCACATCGGCAGTAAACCCCTTGCCCGTCAGACTCGTCACGGTGAGGCAGACGCCATTGGTGGCAATACTGTCGCCCACCTGCGTCCCCTCCATCACCTTGTCTGCCTCCACTTCGAGCGTGAAGCTCTTGGCTCCTCTATGCATTGACCTAACGTGGCCAACCTCTTCTATGATTCCTGTAAACACAGCAGAATAATTATCAATTATCAATTCTCAATTATCAATTCCTAACCACTTTTCCCCGGATCAGCACATCCTCGCCCATCGTCTCAACGCGGATATCCGTCAGGCGAAGAGCATCACTCATCTTCGCTAAGCCCTGCCCTTCCACCGGTGTCTTGGCATCTTTGCCACCTATCAGTTTTGGAGCAATGAAGGCATAGACCTCGTCGATGAGACCTTCGCGCATGAACGACTCGTTGAGCGTGCCGCCACCTTCCAGCAGAATGCTGTCAATGCGCTCTTCTCCTGCTCGGCAGAGCATCTCCTGCAGTGTAGTGCAGCACCAGGTGGTCACGCCGGCGGCTTGCAGCAGCGCGGCTTTCTGGCTGTCAGCTTCAGGGGTATGAATCACGATGGTGCTGATCTCCCGTGCCGTGCGCACCAGCTGACACTCCATCGGGATGCGCAGACGGCTGTCCATCACCATGCGAATCGGATTGCGGGCATCGGGCTTCTGAGGGATGCGGGTATTGAGCATCGGGTCATCAGCCAGCACCGTACCGATGCCGCACAGGATACCCGTCATGCAGTTGCGAAGCCTGTGTACGTACTGGCGCGAAGCCTCCCCCGTCACCCAGCGGCTGTCGCCCGTGTGGGTGCAGATCTTACCGTCGAGCGTCATGGCGTATTTCGCTGCCACCCAAGGCATTCGGGTGGTGATGTATTTGAGAAATACCCGGTTCTGATGGCGCATCTCCTGTGCCAGTTCCGAATCCTGCGCTATCACCTCCACCTCGATGCCAGCCTGACGCAGTTGCTCAATGCCCTTACCTGCCACGAGCGGGTTCGGATCAAGCAGACCCACCACTACACGCCCTATGCGGTGCTCTATGACAGCCTCCGTGCAAGGGGGCTGCTTGCCATGATGACAGCAGGGTTCGAGCGTCACGTACATCGTAGCACCCTCACACCGTACCCCACGCTGATCAGCATCACGGAAGGCATTGCGTTCGGCATGGAGGTCTCCATAGCGCGCATGATAGCCTTGGGCAACCACCTGACCGCCCTGCACCACCAAAGCACCCACCATCGGGTTCGGATTTACGGATCCTTCTCCCCTTTGGGCGAGTTGCATTGCTTGACGTAAAAATTGGAAATCGTCGGCCTTGAGCATTTGAACGGAGTAATTATTTTTGATACCTCAAGGCATAGCGACGCGAAATGAGACACCGACACCAGTACCTTTGACCAGTGCCTGCCGCCCTTCTTCCATCCAGACTTTACTGTCGGTACCGGAATCACACCGGTTCGTGGTCAAATAGCATTCTGACCTCGCGGACTGTACCGCCGATCGGGAATTTCACCCTGCCCTGAAGAGTTTTTGCGGCGCAAATGTACAAAGTTTTTTTTATTCCTCCAAATTATTGGTGCTGAAATCTCATCCAACGGGCGGAAATGGACTGTTTTTCTTACAGATCACACGGATTTGCACATATTTTTTGTGCCGCATATCATAATGTTAGCAAAAGAGACCTTTAAATTGATGTTTGTGAGTACAGACGTCAATTAAAAGACTCATGGATTGATGTTTGTGTGCACAGACGTCAATTTAAAGACTCTCGAATTGATGTTTGTGTGCATAAACGTCAATTTAAAGACTCACAAATTGATGTTTGAGTATATAAACGTCAATTTAAAGACTCAGGAATTGATGTTTGTGTGCACAGACGTCAATTCAAAGACATTTTTTTCTATTTTTTTGGCAATGCAAAGCAAATAATAACTATCTTTGCGCCCTGAAATGACAACTCTCATGACACCGACCCATCGTCGCCACAATCCATTCCATGACTACCGGAATGCCTGCATCTATCACATCACCCTGGTGTGCAGTGACCGCTCGCAGGTATTAGGCCGCATCGTAGGCAATACGCTGGCAGAAGCCCGATGCGAACTCACCCCACTCGGCGTAGAAATCTCACAGTGCATCATCGGCATCGAAGTGCATGGCACCCGCAAAGGCAGAAAGCTGCAAGTGATAGCCAAAACTGTGATGCCTGACCACATCCACTTCATCCTCTACGTGCAGGAGCGGCTGTCCGACTGCACCCTGGGTGATATCATCCGCGGCTTTAAGCACAGCTGTAACAAAGCGCTGCGCATAGCCCTCGCCCACCAGGATAAGATGGAGAAAGAAGGCGCCCACTTCACCGCCCAACCGCCCTATGTCCACTCCCAGCAGGACTATCCCCACTCACAGCAGGCACAGTTACACTCCCATACAATGGGAGCTCAAAGCCACGATGAACAAGCCCCCTCCTCTAGCCCTGCCGCTGATAGCGCTGCTGCCGGCGGCATTTCTCCCCGTTCATCATCCATGAGCGAGGACGTTTCACGTCCGAGTGTCCCTTACTCCCGTCCCAAAGGCTACCAACAGCCCCCTCTCCCCATCCGCAGCCCACGGATGCTTGCCCAGCACGCACTCTTTGAGGCAGACTATGACGAGACCATTCTGCGCCGCCACGGCCAGCTGCGCGCCATGATTAATTACGTACATAATAACTCCAAGCACCGCTGGCAGAAGCAGCACCACCCAGACCGCCTCATCCCCATCCGCGGCATCATGATAGCCGGCAGGTCATACGATGCCATCGGCAACGTCACCCTCCTCGGTCTAAGCCGTCACCAGGTGTGGATCCGCTCCCGTTGGGACGAAACCACCCGTCGCCAATACCAGAACGACTGCATCCTCAAAGCCCGCCATTTCCACGCCCTGATCTCTCCGTTCATCAGCCCCCATGAAGCGGCTGTACGTGATGTGGCGCTCCGCGAAGGCCATTCCGTCATCATCCTTACCGACAATGGCTTCACTAACTTCACACAATGCCCCGGCAACCTCTACGACTACTGCGTGAAAGGTCAGGTGCTGATCCTCGTCCCCAGCGAACTCCCCCACATCAATAATAAATCCACCATCACCCGCCAGGAGTGCGTCATGCTCAATGAGCGTGCTGCGGAGATTGCGGAGGAGAATAGGTGGATGGGTGAGAGTAGATAAAAACAAAACCAGCGCCTATCGGGGATAGACGCTGGATAGTAATTTGAAGTTTTATTAGTCAACTGAGAAATAAATGCTTTTCAGTTTAACGTTAACAGGACCGCCTGTTTGGATCCAAAGCTGACTGATAGGCTTGTCCTCAAGTACTACTTCTACTTTTCCAGCTTGGTTGACTTGTTTTGAGCCATAAGTATCATCGCTATACGCTACAGTGAATTGAACAGCTTCACTTACGCTTAATTCTGCAATATCCAAAATGACTTTATTATATTCACTATAGTCACCATTATTTAGATTAATAGTTCTGGTCTTCCAAGCTTGAGTAAATGCAATTGTATGGTTGTCTTTGTTATAGGTCGAACCCTCGAAGTTTCCTGCAAGCAAATCTAATGAGACATACATTTGCTTGGCAAATTCAACTTTTGTAATTACAATGTTACTTCCTGTAAGACCCAATGTTTGGTTCTCTTTCATAGCATTGAAGAAATCTTCATCCAGAGGTATTTCATAGTAAAATTTGCTTAGTACAGAATCCCATTTTCTATTCTCTTTCGGGAAATTACCATAAGAGTTTGCAGCCTTTGGTAAGGTGTTTTTAGATTTGATTTGCAACTGAATATCCTGATCGTCGCCACCGACTAACTTCTCTACGTATACACGCAGCATTCTGTTCTTGTATGTATCAGTTGGGTTAATCGTATTGACTTTGATTTCATATTGATTATTATTACTCCAAGAAGCAGACTCTGCTCGACCCTCCCAAAGCGTTCTTGGAAGCCCATTGTCATAAACATGAACAGAGATAGGCAGATCATCCGATGTCGAATACTTTACACCAGAAGTTTCGCTGGCCAGCTGGTAAGCCTTAAATGTAAAGTTCCCAGGAGTTTTTGGAGTCACTTTTATTTCATCGCTCCATCCTGATTCTACTTCTGCTATGCCAGAGTTAACTTCCTTGGTCTTAACCTCAGTATGATTGTCTGAAACAACCTTAAATGTATATGCTGGTGAGTTCTTGTAAAGAATTATATTTGCATTCGAGACATCAACTAATTTCAAATGAGGGTTCTTACCTAAGGTGACAGATAGATTCGCATTAGCAGAAACTTCACGGGAATTCTCCTTGCTGCCATCACTCCATTCATAGAGTCCCCATTCAGATGTACCAGTGTAGGTCAAAGTAATAGGCAGAATAAAGGCGGCATGTTCAAAAGGAACTTTCTCTTTGTCATGCTCATCTTGCAGCCAGCTTCTGCGTCTAATATCGGCAGTAATCTTGCCTTCTGTTGGCGCTGTCAGTCGTACGTCAAATCCACTTTCTTTGGTTAGTGATACCTTACGATAGCATACATTGGCAGCTCTGATCTGAAGCACGAGACCATTTACCTTCAATGCTGCAATCTGTTCACTTGTCAATAGTACCTTAACACGATAGGTATCAGGAGTACCATCACCATCAAGATCTACAGGATCGTCTGTAGTAACCAAATACTCAAGGGCATCGTTTACATGCAAACGACTCCAACCAGAAGATTTCGCAATAGAAAATTCTGGCTTATCTTCTTCTGGCTTGATTCGATCGATATACTTTTTATCAAAATAGATATTCAAGGTGTTGAACCCTTCTTCCAAAGCCTCAACAATGCCATTATGAGCGGCTTCATTAATTGGAAGCTGCAAAGCATGATTCCATTTTTCGCCTGTATAAGAGCCTTGCCAAACAACCGCTTCTGGCTTGTCGTCATCTGGATATTCGTAATAAGCACCACTGCCTACACCACCTTCATTATCATGGTTCTTTTCTCTATGATCGACAGAACGAAGCCACTCCATATCAATAGTCTCCAGTTCAAGCATCCAGTGAACAGATGGATCAACAGCTATGATATAAGGCACGGCACCATCTTTAGGGAAAGTAACTTGCTTGAGGCTGCTGATTGTGAAATCCTTAAAGTCTGCAAGATTATTGTCCAGATATGGATTTGAGGCATTGTCCTTTTCGTCATACTCACCAAGTCCTTCCTTCTTAGGACTCTCCAAATTATGTCCTGGATCGGTCTTGTAGTTATCTGGCCACTGCACATAGATTATAATGTTGTTATCTTGTGGTTTCCATCCATCAATAATCTTCTCTTCGTTAGGGTTCCATCCATTTTTTTTAACCTCAAACTCAGCTGCACGTGTGGTACTCTTTTGGTTCTTTGAGTCAGCTTGCCATGAGCCACTTGAATATGACCATCCAGCAGCACATAGTTCAGTACGGGTTTTTTGTAAATTTGTAGGGTCTGTAATCCAAGGGAACAGATAATTACCTACCTGCACCTGCAGAGGAAGCGTACCGCAAACGTGAGCAATCTTAGCAGACTGACTCTGCACGTAATCGTTATAATTGATGCCAGAGATTTCTACACTTGAGGCAGTGCCAGAATGCGCTGAAGGATTGAAAAAGTTACTCCAACTATTGCTGTTTGTAGCTTCGCGAGGCATGTCGGGGGAACTATTAATGCCATAAGTGCGAGTTTGCTTAACATCGACAACAATATCATTGAAGTCGAAATCAAAAGTACCACCCAAGTCTTCGCACATGTATCTTTTCTCGATTATTTCAGTAGTAGGTATAATCGTTGGAGCTTTAGGATAACCTGCGATGAGGAAAACAATATCATTCACATCATGGTCAGAATCCTTGCCGTTGGCATCTTCACAACCGACAATAAGCAACTCTGTGGCTTTATTGCCTGAAATCAAAGGCAAGCCATCAATGACACTTTGTCGCTTTGAATTATCCACTTCAAGTGCGCGCATATAACCATCCGGGTGAATTGAGGTCAGACGGTCATTTAGCGTTGTCCATTCGTTATTGCTGTCCCATACAGATCCATCAGAATTATGCATCTTGTCAATATTCAGCAAGCTAAGGTACATATAATAACTTCCACTGGTGATACCTTGTCTAATAGTAGCTCCATGAAAAGTATAGGGCGTAGTTTGAACAGAAACAGCCTCAATCGTTGATGCCGCATGTCGCTCGTAATTAGGTCCAGCCTCGTAAGTAGCATACTCCTTCCATCCTTCATAATAGCCAAGATTCTGGTATTCATCGCTGTCTTTATCCTTGGCTCGCATACCAGCTGATTTCTCCCAGATTTCAGTGATGGCATAATCGTTCACTTTCATTTCAAGTTTACTAGTGATAGCAGAATTACCTTGGAAGATAGGAATAATCATAAAATCATTCTCTGGAACCTCAAGCAAAAAGTTTGAACCAAGGTAACGATTATCATGACCTTCTACGAGTCTTTCTCTCATCCATTTCAAAAGTTCATTATCAACGGTATATGAATAATCAGTGCCTTTGCTAAAATGAGTACTTGTTAATGGTTGGGTAGGATTATTTCCAGCACGCGTTCCTTCGTTTTCAGTCTGTTTTTTCGACAAATCTTCCCAATCAGCAGCAGACGATAAATCCCAAGACTGATCAGCCGGGATATCTCCAAATGACTTCTTGAAATTTGTTTCATACTGGATCTGTTGAGCCGTGTACCCAAAATCCTCATCCTGACATCCCGAGAATCCGAGGAGGAGGGATGCACCGAGGGTGCAAAGTAAGGTGTGTTGATTAATAAAACGATTCATTTTTTTATTTTTTTGTTTATATAGGTTAGCTTGATTAAGAAACGTACATTGAAGATTACATCTGGTATAAGCAGGATCAATGTGCGTGTGCAAAAGATTATACGCGCAAAATTAATGAAAAAGATTTATATCTTGGGAACAAAAGACAAATATTTCGGATTATTTTACGAATATTTAGTTATAAGATACATTTTTGTTAAATTCATCTTACATTATAACTTCACAAAGTAGCTGTGTAATAAATCAGTTTGAGGGGTGTTTTGCCTGTAGATAATCACGTGCAAAATGTAAAATTATTTAAAAGGTTTGGTCATGTAGAAGTTTTTTTGTAAATTTGCGCGCTTGATTATTACACAAATATCCTTATGCCTCAGAATCAGATGTCCGCCTCGCCGCTGGACTTAGCATATAATTACGTACAATATACCCGCAGAAATATCTTCCTGACGGGTAAGGCGGGTACGGGTAAGACTACCTTCCTCCGACGCCTGCAGCAGGAGACCAATAAGCGCATGATTGTGGTGGCTCCTACCGGTGTGGCTGCCATCAACGCGGGAGGTGTGACCATCCACTCGTTCTTCCAGCTTGCTCCGGGTCTTTTCTTGCCCGGACAGTCCATCGCAGGCAGGGAACAACAATCCAAATACTCCTTCTCAAAGCATAAAGTGAACATCCTGCGTTCGCTGGACCTGCTGGTGATTGATGAGGTATCTATGGTGCGCTGTGACCTGCTGGATGCCATTGATGACGTGCTGCGCCGCTACCAGAACCGCCACATGCCTTTCGGTGGCGTACAGCTCCTGCTGATTGGCGACCTTCAGCAGCTGGCTCCTGTGGCAAAAGAGGAGGAATGGCTGCTGCTGCGCAATGCCGGTTACCGCACGCCTTACTTCTTCGGCAGTCTGGCGCTCAACCAGACAAACTATACTACGATTGAGCTGACAAAGGTGTTCCGCCAGTCGGACCAGACATTCATCAACATGCTCAATCAGGTGCGCGACAATCAGATGGATGCCCGAACGCTGGAAATCCTTAATAGCCGATACATCCCCAACTTCAAACCCAAAGAGGAGGAGGGCTTTATCACACTGACTACCCACAATCATCAGGCTCAAGACATCAACCGTATGCAACTCATGATGCTGCCTACCCAGAAGATGATTTACGAAGCTGAGGTGCATGGCGACTTCCCCGAACTCTCCTATCCGACGGACGCACAGCTGGAACTGAAGATCGGTGCCCAGGTAATGTTCTGCAAAAATGACCCGGGCAAAGCCTACTACAATGGAAAGATTGGTCGTGTGGTCAAATGTGACAATGAGAGGGTTTGGGTAAAATGTGATCCCGACTCACTGGATGCCAACCAGGAGGATGAGGAGAAAATCCTGGAGGTGACACCGCAGGAATGGACCAACACCAAGTACAAGACCAACCCGAAGACGGGTGAGATCAGCGAGGAGGTGGCTGGCACCTTCTCACAGATTCCGCTCAAGACGGCATGGGCAATTACCATCCACAAGAGTCAGGGTCTGACCTTTGACCGCGCCATTATCAATGCCGGACAGGCATTCAGCCCAGGACAAGTGTATGTGGCGCTGTCACGATGCCGCACGCTGGAGGGTCTGGTGCTCAGCACTCCTATCCCACCCGGAGTAATCACGGTAGATCCGCAGGTGATGCAGTTCAGCCAGATGCAGGTGGCTCCTACGATTGAGGACTTGAGGCGTGACCGTCAGGCTTTCGTGACCGACATACTCTGTCTGGTGTTCAACTTCGAACAACTGCAGATGCGCCTCAATTATGTGGTACGTCTGATGGACGAACACCTCTCACGCATCTATCCTAACCGCGTCAATGCTGCCAAGCGAATAGCGCAGGAAGTGAGCCAGCAGCTCACCCAGGTGGGCAACACCTTTGCGTCACAGATCCGTCAGCTGATGCCACTGGCTGATGACTTCGATCATAACCCTACGCTACAGGAGCGCTTCAGCAAGGGAAACACTTATTACCTCAACAAGACGGCAGACCTGCTGCAGAACTTCATTGAGGATGGACTGCCAGAGATTGACAATAAGGCGCACAGGGAGCAACTGGAACGCGAATTCTCCCTGCTTGAGAGTGACTATAGGCTGAAGATTGGACTGTTCACCCGATTCAGCACCCACGGCTTCAGCCTGAACGACTACTGGGACGCCAAGGCTGTGGCAAGCATGAGTCAGGAGGAGCTGAAGAACCAGCGCGAAAAGGCAGATAAGGCGGCTGCACGCAAGAAGAAAAGCGCAGCGGGCAAGGTGGAGAAGATCACCATCTCGGAGGATGATGACGTACAGAATCCACAACTCTTTGAGAAGCTGCGTGCATGGCGCAACGAGAAGGCAGCACAGCTGAACACCCCGCCCTACACCATCATGCACAATGCCACCCTCATAGCCCTCGCCAACCATCAGCCGGGCAATGAACGTGAACTACTGGCTATTCCGGGCATCGGCAAGAAAGTGTTCTCTGCCTTTGGCAAGGAACTGCTGGCTATCATCGCAGACAATAAATAAATATAATAAACAATAAATTATGAAATTCCATCACATGGCAACAGTAGCCACATTGGCTCTCGCCTCTTCATGCTCCACTGCACCGAAAGAGGCTGAGGCAGACAATGCCTCCATCATCGGCCGAAGCACGATTCAGGCTGACCACCTTACGCCGGAGCTCCTTCAGGAACTGGGCAAGATCTCTGACCTTCAGCCTTCACCTGACGGCACACGCGTACTCTATGGCGTGGGTTACACCAGCATTAAGGAGAACAAGGGCAACCGTGAGCTCTTCGTAATGAATGCTGACGGTACGGACAACCATCCAATCACCCACACCGCAAAGTCTGAACAGAATGCCGTGTGGAGCCTGGATGGCAAGAAGATCTTTTTCCTCTCGGCCGAAAGCGGTTCGATGCAGATGTGGCAGATGAACGCTGACGGCAGCGGACGGAAGCAGATCTCGGAGTTTGACCGTGACATTGAGGGGTTCGTTTTGAGCCCGGATCAGAGCAAGGTGATCCTGATTGCCGCTATCCCTGTGCCTCGTCTGGATGATAAGTTGTTTGAGGGGTTGGACAAAACTACCGGCAGACTGTGGGATGAGATGAACTATCGTCACTGGGATGACTTTGTAGATAATTATCCTCATCCTTACCTCTGTCCTGTGGCAGCTGACGGTACGGTACAGGTGGCAGAGGCGAAGGACATCCTTGAGGGCGAACCTTACGAGTGTCCGATGCGTCCTTTCGGCGGTACAGAGGCTTTTGCCTGGGCTCCTGACGGTAAGAGCCTCGTATACGTGTGCCGCAAAGAGACGGGTACTGCCTACGCCTTCTCTACACGCTCTTCGCTCTACCTTTATAACTTGGAGACGGGTAAGACCATTGACCTGCATGTGGGTGACCATGGTTATGACAATAATCCGAAGTTCAATGCTGACGGTACGCTCCTCGCTTTCACCGCAATGGCTCGCAACGGCTATGAGAGCGACAAGAATGCCCTCTGCGTGATTGATATGCTGGCTCCTCGCCAGTATCCTAATGATCCGAACCCATACTACGTCACAGATCTGACCGCCAACTATGACAACAACTGTGAGGACTTCACTTGGGCGCCTGACGGATCACTCACTTTCTTGAGCTACAGCTATGGTACGGCTCAGGTCTTCAACGTAAACATCCGTGGCGAAGTGAAGCAGCTCAGCGACGGTTCTGACCATGACTTCGGCGGCTTGTGCTACTGCGGTAATAACCTGCTGACTTTGCGCCATGACTGGCATCAGCCTAATGAGATCTTTGCCCTCGACCCTGAGTCACATCAGGCTACCCAGCTCACACATGAGAATGATCAGCTGCTGGCTCAACTGGGCGACATGGGTCAGGTGGAACGCCGCTGGATGAAGTGTACCAATGGTGACTCGATGCTCGTTTGGATTGCCTATCCAATCGGCTTTGATCCAAAGAGCACAAAGAAGATTCCTACCCTGCTCTATTGCCAGGGTGGACCGGAGAGCGCTGTCAGCCAGTTCTGGAGCACCCGCTGGAACATTGCTATCATGCAGGCAAACGGCTACGCTGTGGTGCTGCCTAACCGCCACGGTGTGCCTGGATTCGGACAGAAGTTCAATGAGCAGATTGCTGGCGACTTTGCCGGGCAATGCATGCGTGATTACTTCACAGCCATTGATAATGTAGCTAAAGAGCCTTGGTGTGACACAGACCGTCTGGGTGCTGTGGGTGCATCATTCGGCGGATACTCGGTTTATTGGCTGGCTGGTCATCACCAGAACCGCTTCAAGTGCTTCATCGCCCATTGCGGTATCTTCAACTGCGAATCCATGTACGGTGAGACGGAAGAGATGTGGTTTGCTGACTGGGACTACGGTGGATCATACTTCGGACAGGATGGCCTGCAGAAGGGACTCTGCCATACACCTAAACGCGGCAATGGCGGCGTGAATGCCTGCTACACGGACTCTCCACACAAGAGCATTACCAAGTGGGACACCCCAATCCTTGTGATCCACAATGAGCATGACTACCGAATCCCTGTAACGCAGGGTATGCAGGCTTTCAACCTGGCACGTATGCGCGGCATTCCAGCCGAATTCCTCTACTTCCCTGACGAATGCCACTGGGTGACAAAGCCACAGAATGCCGTACTGTGGCAGAGAGTCTTCTTCGACTGGCTGGATAAGTGGCTGGGGGAAAAATAATTATCAATTGTCAATTATCAATTATCAATTGTCAATTATCAATTGTCAATTATCAATTCACTAAAGTGATTACAATAGATACCCGCAAACTGCTACATATTCTTGACGTGACGCCCGCCAGCCACAATATCATGCTGGTGGGCAGTCACGGCATTGGTAAGTCAGAGATTCTGACCGAATACTTCACGGAGCGCGGAATGCGCGTCGTGCCTCTGTTTCTCGGACAGATGAGCGACCCTGGTGATCTGATCGGCCTGCCGCTGCTGACTACTGCCAGCGGTCAGACGGCTTCGGTCACAACCTTTGCGCCTCCCTTCTGGTTTCCTACGGATGGAAAGCCCATCGTACTCTTCCTGGATGAACTCAACCGTGCCCGACCGGAGATACTGCAGACGGTGATGGATCTGGCGCTCAACCGCCGCCTTGCCGGAAGGACGTTGCCCCAGGGCTCGCGCATCATCTCCGCAGTCAACGAGGGCGAAGAGTATCAGCTCACGCAGCTGGACCCTGCCCTGGTGTCCAGATTCAATGTCTATCAGTTTGCCCCAACGGTACAGGAATGGCTGCTTTGGGCAAGCAGACAGGGAATTGACCAGCGTGTGGTGGATTTCATTGAGAGCCAGCCTACGCTGCTGGACGGTACGCCTGAACAGCAGAAGGGACGTGACACCGGACTGGAGAAGAATCCTGACCGAAGAGCATGGCAGAGAGTCAGCGACGTCATTATCGGACGCAAAGATCTGGGAGATGATGACCTGGAACTCATAGCCGGCATCATCGGAGCGTCAGCCGCCAGTCGTTTCTATGCCTTCACGCAGGGCAGACAGATGCTCAATGGCGCCGATGTGCTCAACGACTTTGCTGCCTGCGAATCACGTCTCCGCCTGTACCGTCTGCATCAGATGGCTATCGTAAGCGAGGGAATCTTCCGCCATCTGGAAATCTCATTCGACTTCAATGCCGCAGCTGATGACCTCCAGAGTGAGCAGTACCGCCGTTACGCCTCAAACCTGCAGGCTTACTTTAACTTCCTGGAAGAGACCGAACAGCGTGAGACCATTGCTTTCCTGGCAAATCTCTTTGAGAGCGGAAGCTACCCAAACGCCATCCTCTTCATCACCACGTTCTGCCCCGACATCTACACCCGTCTTGCAGACTTCATCGCAAAGCTATAATATCATGTTCCGTGCACTCTCTGACCATTGGTTTCTCACCGAGCCGGCGTTCTTCGCACTCTTCTGCCAGCAGCAACTGGAGGAGAACGTGCGGATGGAGTGTCCCGTAAGGTGCGGTCAGGGCAGAATAGAGTACAATCCGCTGTTGCTCCGGCACAAGAACTTCGCTGAAGTGGAACAGCTGATGCGCATTGAGATGATCCGGCTCTTCCTGAAGCATCCTTACGAGCGAGAACCAGAGGGTTGCTGCCGCGAGGCGATGGCAATAGGTTCGAATATCACCATTGCTGACGGATACTGCACCCTGCACAAGGAGAAACTGCCGCTGCAGGAACCAGCCTTCTATCATCTCCCCCTCGGACAATACTATGAATGGTATGCCAAGCGGCTACAGGAGCAGATGAATGATGAAAAAAGCCGAAATGACCAACCCAAGGAAAACGAGCAGCAGACTGACCAAAAGAAGAATGAGGGAGGCGGTGAGAGTCAGCAGCAAGGTGTCACGGCACCAAGCGAAGATCTGTCAGCGCTGTGGCGAGAGGATTCCCTAAAGCGGCAGCAGATCAATGACCTCATAGAACGGACTACCGACTGGGGAACGATTCAGGCTGAAATCGTGGAGCGAATCAAGGCAAGCACGCAGGCAAAGATTGACCAGCGACTTATCTGGCAGGGATTCAAGAGCAATGTGCTCAACAGTCAGCGCAAGCTTACCCGAATGCGACCCAATAGGCGAACAGGATTCCTGCAGATGGGAAATACCCGGCAGTTCACTACCCGATTGCTGGTGGCGGTAGATGTATCGGGCAGCATCACGGACGAAGTGCTTGCTGACTTCTTCAGCGCCGTGAACCGGCTCTTCCGCTATGGAGTGGCGCAGATAGATGTGTGTCAGTTCGATGCAACGCTCGGTCCGGTAGTGCCTATGCAACGGGCACACCGTGAGATAAGCGTTTGCGGACGTGGAGGCACCAGTTTCCAGCCAATCATTGACTACGTGCATGATCATTACGAATATGACGGACTGATTATCCTGACGGACGGTCAAGCACCACCGCCACAGATTCCGAAATCGCTCTGTCCCCTGCTCTGGGTGTGTCAAGACCAGCCTTCCTATCAGGCTTCCGAATCATGGATGCGACTCTCCGGCCGCTGCTGTTATATTTAATAAATTCATTATGCTTTTAACGTTTCTGATTCCACTCATGCTTGATAGTTCGGAACTGTCACCACAGATTGTGACGGAGCCGGACTCTATCCGTACCAACGCCACGCAAGGATTGACGCAGGAGGATATTGAGGAGTTGAAACGCCCGGTAAGAACAGAAGACCTGAAACTGCCTGATGAGGAACTGAAAGCAGAGAGCCTGTCCGGATTTAAGCCAGAGCAGAACCGGGATGAGCTGCTGACTTCGCCAAACGCGTCAAAATTACCTGCTTCCCTGATATTGCGAAAGGAGGATTGGCAAGAGGCCTATCCCCTGCCTGCATGGGAATCAGGCTACGTATATGGATCAAATTATACACAGGCAAGCATACTGTATGGCTACATCTCTGCCGCCAATGCTGGTATCCGCCAACGCTTTGGCGATCATTGGAGAATGCAAGCAGAGGTTGGACTACAGAAGAATTCGATCTACTATAACACAGCTTCGATGAGCGGAGAGCTGACGTGGCAGCCTTCGCCCTACTTTGCCCTGACGGCTTTCGGCGCCTATTCCCCGGGAAGCTTCATGTCACCCGTCCAGATAGGACCCTCATTCCAATGGGGAGGATACGTGACGCTGCAGACTGACACAAACATTCCTTTTGGCATTGACCTGGGAGCCCGTCAGACATACGACGCCATGTTCGGACACGAGATGGTGCCCATCGTACAACCATTCGTGAAAATCAATGGCATGAAGATGGGCATAGATTTAGGACCTATGCTCAAAGAGGCAACACGTAAGAAAAACGGCGGAGGAAATGGATTCAATCCTATTCCTCAACCTATCAAGGCGCTGCCTCCCGTAGCACCAAGAAGATAAAAGAAAAATGCTGACCGATAAGGAACAAGCCAAACGCACGAATCTGATGAAACTGGAGGCGATGAGCCTCTTCACCGGAATCCGGGCCCATACGGGTTCGGAAAGATGGTGGTACTTCAATGAGATGAGACGTATGGGACGTCCGGTCAGACTGGACCAGAGCCTTTCGGCATACAGAGCATCCCTGCATTGGGATTATGTGATGTGTGGCATTGACTGTCAGGTGTTCGTGGAGCGTGAGGCGCTCATAGGCAACTGGGGCGAAGACCTCTGGAGCATCTCTATCAGCGGCATCGAAGGAAAACTGAATGCGCAGACCATTCAGGAGCAGCTGAAGGGACTGAAGGCGGAAGGCTTTGAACTGCCTGAAGGTAATGAGAATCTGGAACGGCAGATGAACTTCAGCCTCGGGCTGTATGGCGCCTGTCTGATGCATGTGGATGTGAAGTTCCCCATCCATCAGCCGCCCCTACCCTGCGCCATGCGAGTTCTGGATGTACTGGATGCTGCTAATCGGAACTGGACAGAAGAATCAGGCAGCACATTGGAAGAAATAATCAAGAACAGAAGTGCCAGCCTCACACAGGATGATGAGGAAGATCCTGACATCATGATGGGAGACTGGCAGACGTGGAAGTAGGGAAAGTTAAAAGGTAAAGAGGTAAAGAGGTAAAAAGGTAAAGAGGTAAAGAGGTAAAAAGGTAAAGAGGTAAAGAGGTAAAGAGTTAGGGGGTAGTCCAGATCTGATAGGAAGCGATTGCCTGACCTTCGAGCATGGCACCGCCGCTCATGATACTGGCACCCTGTGCCTTGGATTTGGTAAGGAAAAGTGTCTCTGCGGGATTATAGATGAGGTCATAGCATACATGACCAGAAGTAATGTACTGATAAGGGATATCAGGACAGGCATCAACGTGTGGGAACATACCCACAGGAGAGCAATTGATGATCACCTTGTGACTTGCCATCACCTCTGGGGTAAGGTCAGCGTATGTAAGACGGCCTGCAGCTGGCGTTCGGCTCACAAAGACCGGATCAATACCCATATCCTCAAGCGCTACCTTGATGGCTTTGCTTGCGCCTCCTGTGCCAAGGATCAATGCCTTTGGGGCAGAATCAGACGCCAGAAGCGAAGAGAGTAGAGGTGCGATGCTGTCACGAAAACCGATGATATCCGTATTGTAGCCTATCAATTTCAAACCAGGAATCCCTGCCTTGCCGACAAAAGACGAATCTGTGCGAATGAACCGCACCGTATTCACCGCACCAATGCGCGAAGCCACCGGGTCGAGCTCATCAAGGAACTGCATCACATCCTGCTTGTATGGAATGGTGACATTAAGGCCACAGAGGTCTGGTTCAACCGCCAGCACATCAGGAAGTGTACTGATATCTGCCAGATCATAGTTGACATATTCGGCATCAATCCCCATCGCTGCGAAGCGGTCATTATGAAATTTGCGGCTGAAAGAGTGACCTAACGGGTGGCCTAAAAGTCCATATTTCTTCATAAAGAAAGTAATCGATTACGGTTTATTATTAATAATGTGAAGTACAATATTGAGCTAAATGACTGAAATATTGAAAAGATTGCGCAAAAATACGAAGTTTTTGGCTAACTTACAACTTTTTTTATTATTTTTGCACCCAAATATAATTTTTTTATAGATATGCGTAATCTCTTCAACCTCCTGTTTGCACTATTGGTGCTTATGCTGATTGCACCGGTTGCCATCTCAGCCAATGCCGCCGCCAAAGAGACTTTTACCGTTGTCATTGACCCAGGTCATGGTGGCGGTGATGCCGGCACACCTCACCGCAAACAGAAACAGGATGAGAAGACCATAGCCCTGAACGTAGCCCTGAAACTGGGCAAACTGATTGAGTCAAACTATAAGGACGTAAAGGTAGTCTATACCCGCAAGAAAGACACTTACCCATCTCTTCCGGACAGAACGCAGATTGCCAAGAAGGCAAAAGGCGACTTGTTCATCTCCATCCATGTCAACGCGGCTCCAGATGCTTCGGCTCGCGGATTTGAAACCTACATCTTCGGCGTGAGTGGTGAGAAGTCAAAGTCAGCTGACGAAAAGAAACGTCTGGCTGAACGTATGGCAGACGAGCGGGAGAACCTTGACATCAACGGCAAGATGGTCAACTTTGATACCGACATCGACATCGAGACCAAGATACTCTGCCAGGCACAGCGTGAGAAGCACAACAAGCAGAGCCAGATGGTGGCAAATGACATTCATCAGGCGCTGATAGCCGGACTCAAGAAGACCAGCTATGCCAAGAGCGTGAACAATCGCGGCGTGAAGCCCAAGAACCTCTTTGTGCTCTGCTACTCTCCTATGCCTGCCATTCTCATTGAGCTTGGTTACATGAGCAATGCTGCCGAAGAGAAGTTCATCAATTCGGAGGAGGCACAGAACTGCTTTGCCCAGAGTATCTATCAGGGATTCAAGAAATACAAGAGCAGCTGGGAGAAACGTCAGTTGAGCGGCTCGGATACAACGGTCAGCGCACCCGAACCACAAGAGGTGAAGCAGACTGCTAAAGAGGAAGTGAAGCCACAGGCTCCAAAAGAGGCAGAGAAGAAACAGACTCCGAAAGAGGAGGTAAAGCAGACTGCCGCTAAAGAAGAGAGCAAGAAGCAACCTGCCAAGGAGGAGACCAAGCAGCCGGCGCAAGATGCGGAGAAACCTGCAGGAGAGCCTTGCTGGAAGGTACAGTTCCTGACTTCGGACAAAGTACTTGCCAAAGGTGCCCGTGAGCTGAAGGGTCTCTGGCCTGTGGATTATTACAAAG
Source organism: Bacteroidales bacterium (assembly GCA_045617885.1). GTDB lineage: Bacteria > Bacteroidota > Bacteroidia > Bacteroidales > UBA3663 > Liminaster. Next base: position 23,271 of record JAZLJN010000040.1, read on the forward strand.
AGGGAGCATTGTACAAATACACTTACGGCTCTGCCCCTTCCACTAATGCGCTGGCAAAAGACTTGAAGAAGGTAAAGGCGCTGTTCAAAGATGCCTTCCCTGTGCATTTCGACGCCGAGGGCAAACGTATGAAATAAGAAGAAATTGCGAGCAAATTGGCACTTGCAAAACTTGATAAAGAAAGACTGACAGAGTATATGTTTTGACTAAATGTTTAGCTATGAAGATCAGTAATGAATTCAAAATCGGATTCTGGGCGATAGTTGCCATCGTGGTCTTTGTCCTGGGAACCAACTACCTGAAGGGCATCAATACCTTCAATGCGGGACAGACCTATTATCTGACCACAAACAAGGTGGATGGACTGGCAGTATCAAGCCACGTCACTCGCCACGGATTCAAGATTGGCGTGGTACGCGACATGCAGTACGATAAGACTACGGATAAAGTGCTTGTCACCATCAATATCTATGATGATGACCTGGAGATTCCAGCTGACAGCAAGTTCTCAATAGCCGCTGACCTGCTGGGCACGAGTGACATTGTGGTGGAGATGGGCGAAAGCAGCAGAATTCTCCAGTCAGGAGATACGATACAGGCTCATGACGGTGGTCCTGGCCTGCTGGAACAGGCAGATCCGATAGTCAGCCAGATTAACCTGCTGATGCCCAAGATTGACACCCTTGTGAGTGGTATCAATGTGCTGGTGAATGAAAGCAAACTGCATGAGAGCCTGCTGGAGATCAATACGATGACGCAGCATCTGAATACGACCGTCAACGAACTCAACCGCCTGCTGCGAAAAGATGTGCCTGGCATCATGAACAATCTGGAGAGCCTGACATCCAACTTTGACACCGTAGCCGTACAGCTTAAGGAGGCAGACATCCAGCAACTGCTGTTGCAGACCAGCAGCACCATTGAGAAAGCGAACCAACTAATGACCCAGCTACAGTCAAAGGAATCAACTGTGGGCAAAGTCCTCCAGACGGATGAGCTGCATGAGCAACTGGTGAATACCATTGCTGACATGGACTCGCTGCTCAAAGACATCAAAGAAAATCCAAAGCGTTATATTCACATCAAGGTATTTTAAGACATTCCAAATCAAATGAAAATTACAATCATAGGCGCTGGCAACATGGGAGGCGCCATTGCTCGTGGACTTGCCACCGGAAACATCGTAAAAGCAGCTGACCTGACGGTAACTGCACATACACAGGCCACACTTGACAAGCTGACAGCCGACGTAGCCGGCATCCATACCTCACTCAACAACCGTGAGGCTGCCGAGGGAGCCGATATCCTGATGCTTTGTGTCAAGCCTTGGCTGATACAGCAGGTGCTGGAGGAGATCTATCCAGCCATCAACGCCTCCAATCCTCTCATTGTAAGTGTAGCTGCCGGTATCAGCTTCGAGCAGATGTCAGGCTTCATGGCTGGCGACCAGCGTCCGATGGTCCGACTGATACCTAACACAGCCATCGCCATCAAGCAGAGCCCTACCCTCATGTGCTTCAATGACCAGGTGGAGGAGGCTCAAAGAATACTGATCAAAGCACTTTTTGACGAACTCGGACAGTCAATCATCATTGACGAGGCTCACATGGCAGCCGGTACGGCAGTAACCTCTTGTGGCATTGCCTACGCCTTTGAATATATCAAGGCTGCTATTCAGGGAGCCATCGAACTCGGATTCTATCCTCACGTTGCCAAAGCAATGATTGACCAGACTGTGCTTGGTGCCGTGAAGCTGCTTGAAGAGAACGGAACCATGCCTGACACAGAGATCTATAAGGTTTGTACCCCTGGCGGCATCACCATCAAGGGACTGAACGAAATGGCAGCACAAGGCTTTGACCATGCTGTCATAGCCGGACTCAAAAAAGCTGCAGGAAAATAATGCTTAACTGGATCTGGCTTTCGTTCTTCGTAGTGGCGTTTATCTCTGCCCTGCTTATCTCTACCATCGGTGGAGATGCGGAGGTGTGGTCACGCATCATGAATACTACATTCACCTCATCAGCCAAAGCTTTTGAGATCTGTCTGGGACTTACCGGTGTGTTAAGTTTCTGGCTCGGACTGATGAAGATTGGTGAGAAAGGCGGCGTGATAGCAGCGTTCAGCCGTCTGATCAATCCGCTGTTCAGCCGAATTTTTCCTGGCATCCCTGCAGGTCATCCTGCCCAGGGCAGCATTCTGATGAATGTAAGCGCCAATATGCTGGGACTTGACAACGCTGCCACTCCTATGGGACTGAAAGCAATGAAGGAGCTTCAGGAGCTAAATACCAAGAAGGATACTGCGAGTGATGCCATGATCATGTTTCTGGTGCTCAACACCTCGGGCGTGACCATCATCCCTATCAGCATCATGATGTACAGGGCGCAGTTCGGAGCGGCTAATCCAAGCGATATCTTCCTACCGCTGCTGCTGGCTACGGCATGTTCATCGTTCGGAGGCTTACTGCTCTGCTGCCTGAAACAGCGCATCCGTCTGCTGGATCCTGTCATCCTGGGTACATTTGTGGGTGCTGCCTGCTGTATCGGAGGCATCGGATGGTTCTTCAGCTCATTGTCACAGGAGCAGCTGACACTCTATAGCAGCGTATTCAGCAATATCCTGCTCTTCTCTGCCATCATGCTTTTCCTCCTGGCTGGAGTACGGAAGAAGGTTGAACTCTTCCCTACCTTTGTAGAGGGTGCCAAAGAGGGATTCCAGACCGTAGTGACCATCATACCTTATCAGATTGCGATGTTTGTAGGCATCAGCGTCTTCCGCGAATGCGGCGCTTTGGGTTACATCACGGATGGACTGGGCTGGTGTTTCACCCAGCTGGGCATGAATACGGATTTTGTTCCTGCCCTCCCCTGCGCCATCCTTAAGCCACTCAACGGTGCGGGTGCGCGTGCCATGATGCTTGACGTATTCCAGAACTATGGCGTAGATTCCTTTGTGGGTCATGTTTGTTCCACCATTCAGGGCAGCACAGATACTACGATGTATATTCTGGCAGTTTACTTCGGATCAGTAGGTGTCAGCAAGTTCCGTTATGCCGCTGGCTACGGACTGATGGCTGACCTGATAGGAATCACAGCAGCAATCTGTGTCTGCTATATCTTCTTCGGATAATAATATATTTATAATATGAGAAAAAAAATCGTTCTGCTATCCATGCTCGTATTAGGCTGGCTGATGCCTGATCTGATGCAAGCTCAAAATATGTCTGACCAGCAGGTTCTCAGCTACGTCATTGAAGAGCATGCGAAGGGCAGAGACATGAATGAGATTGGACAGGAACTGCTCATGCAGGGAGTCACCATCGAACAGCTGCAGAAGCTGCGCAAACAATATGGCAACCTGATGGGGCAGAAATCGGACCTCGATGCCAATATGATGGGAGGAATAAGCCTGGGCTCGAAGAATTCCCGGCTGCGTGAGGACTATCTGCAGGACTCTCTGGTGGAGGTCAACATCTTCCAGAACCCTTTTTTGACCGAAATGCCCGGCTCGCACATCTATGGCCATGACATTTTCCAAATCAAGAAATTCTCTTTCGAATCAAACAGTAATATGCCGACGCCAGAGGATTATGTTCTGGGTGCTGGTGATAAAGTGTTTATTGACGTTTACGGAGCCTCACAGAAGAGCTTTGACCTTGACATTACGCCTGACGGAAGTGTAGTAGTGCCAAACATCGGCCCCCTTCAGTTGAGCGGTCTGACCGTAGTACAGGCAAATAACCGCGCCAAGCAGCAGCTTGGACAATATTATGAAAACAGCCAGATAAAGCTGACTGTAGGCAAGGTTCGCACCATCATGGTCAACATCATGGGCGAGGTTCGTGCTCCAGGTACGTATCATCTCTCGGCACTCTCTACCCTCTTCAATGCCCTGTATCATGCCGGTGGCGTGAATGAGTTAGGTACCCTGCGTGCCATCAAGCTCTATCGTAACGGCAAGCTGCTTGCCACTTCTGACCTCTATGACTTCATCACCCAGGGTAAGATGGACAGCAATGTCCGTCTGCGTGACAATGACGTCATCATCGTATCACCCTACGAGGCTCTGGTGGAGGTAGCAGGAAGTGTGAAGCGCCCAATGTTCTACGAGGTCAAGAAGAATGAACCCCTCTCCTCTATCCTCAACTATGCGGGCGGACTGTCATCAGATGCTTACGACGGAGCCATACGTATTACCCGCAAGAGCAACAACCACCGCGCCATCTATACCGTCACACCTCAGGAATGCAGTTCATTCCTGCTCGATGACGGAGATGTGATTACCGTGGATGCCGGATTAACCCGCCTGATGAATACGGTTGAGATACAAGGTGCCGTGTTCCGCCCAGGACAATACCAGATTGGCGGTTCAATCAATACCATCGGCCAACTTATCAAAGCTGCTAATGGCGTCACGGAGGAGGCATTCCTCGGCAGAGCTGTGCTCCAGCGAATGAAGGCTGACCGTACAACGGAAGTGATAGCGCTTGATCTGGATGGCATCCTGAATCATCATGCCGGAGATATGCCGCTCAATAATGAGGATCTCATCATCATCCTTGATCAGGCAGAGACCTTCAACGGCAGAAACCTGACCATCCATGGCGAAGTGCGCAAACCTGGCCAATACAAATATTCGGATCACATGACGCTGGAAGATCTCGTGGTGATGGCAGGTGGTCTGACCGATGCTGCTTCGATGGCAAAGGTCGATGTATCAAGACGAATCGTTGATCCTATGGCTATCACCGACAGCCCGTTACGTGCACGTACCTATTCCTTCTCGCTGAAGGATGGACTGCTGGTGGACGGCTATGAGGGTTTTGTCCTGGAGCCATACGATGAGATCTACGTCCGCCGCAGCCCAGGTTACAGCATTCAGGAGAATGTAACCGTAAGCGGTGAAGTGATGTATGCCGGTGACTATGCACTCTCTGCCCAGAACACCCGCATTTCAGATATCCTTAATGAGGCTGGCGGACCCAATGGACGCGCCTATCTGAAAGGTGCACGCCTGCGCAGATACTATACCGAATCAGAAATCATCCGCAACCAGCAGCAGCACAACATGACACAGGATGCCAAGGACTCCCAGCTGCTGGGTGATGTCAAGTCTGGTGACACTTACTTTGTGGGTGTAGATATTGAGAATGCGCTCAAGAATCCTGGTTGTGATGATGACGTCATCCTGCAGGCAGGTGACGAGATTATCATCCCACAGTATAGCGGAACGGTGAAAGTGAACGGCGAGGTGTGCTATCCGAACACCGTAAGCTACCTGCATGGCAAGAGCGGCAGGTATTATATCAACCAGGCTGGCGGATATAGCAGTCTGGCTCGCCGCCGCAAGGCATACATTGTCTATCCTAACGGACATGTATCCAAGCTGTGCAGCAGTACGAAGGTGGAGCCAGGTTCAGAGATCTTTGTTCCATCCAAGGAGAAGCGCAACAATACCAGCATGGCTATGCAATGGGCTTCCATTTCAAGTTCACTTGTCACGGCAGCAGCTGTGATCATCAGCATCTTCAAATAAGCAGTTCCTTAATCTCATAGAATACATGGAAGAGAATAGAAACGACTCTGCGGAAAAGAAACCCATGGTCATTGACGTGCCCATGATAATCAATATCCTCAAGCAACAGAAGAGATACTTCAAGTGGACATTGTCCATCGCCTTTGTCTTCGGCGCCATTATTCTTTGGAGCATACCCAAATACTACTCCTGCCACGTCAAGCTGGCTCCTGAGACGACCAACAGCTCCAACGCACTTTCATCCCTGGCAAGTTCCTTCGGTCTCAAACTGGCTAACCAGATCAATGAGGATGCCATCGTTCCGGAATTCTATCCGGATGTAATGGAATCAACGGACTTTATGGTTGGACTCTTCAACGTGCAGGTTGAGACGGAAGACGGTTCGGTAAAGACCACCTATTATAACTACCTCTCTGAATATCAGAAAAGCCCCTGGTGGGATTCTCTGAGCGACGTGATAGGCAGTTGGTTCGGCAAGAAAGACGAAGAGGAGGAGAAAGAGTTCGATCCTTTCCGCCTCACCAAGAAGCAGACGGCCATCATGAAGGCTATCGGACAGACCATCAGCTGCGCGGTGGATAAGAAGACAGATGTCATCTCAATCTACGTGGAGGATACTGATCCGCTGGTATGTGCCAGCATGGCTGACTCCATCCGCCAGAAGCTTCAGGACTTCATAACTGCCTACCGTACAAGCAAGGCGCGTACTGACCTGACCTATCTCATCAGTATGCGTGATCAGGTTTTCGAACAGTACAAGGAGGCACAGAACCGGCTGACACGCTTTGTGGATTCCAACCTAGACCTCTATACAGCCCGTGATAAGGCTCGCCGTGATGACCTGCAGAATGAGGTGGATCTGTATGCCAATTCATACAACAACCTTTGTACGCAGATCCAGTTGAGTGAGGCGAAGGTACAGTCCAAGACTCCTGTTTTCACCACCCTGCAGTCAGCCACCGTTCCTATCAAGCCGGGCGGACCACACCGCACCCAGACCCTTCTGCTCATACTTATAGGCACTTTCGTTGCCACCGCAATCTTCGTAGTGGTCAAGTCACAAGTAGATAAACACGCATTATGATTCTACCTATCCTATTGCTGATGCTGCTTATGATACTCCTGTCCTTTATTACCGAAGGACTGGAGCCTTATCGCAAATACATAGCAATAGGTACGGCATTCATTCTCTGCCTGCTGTCAGCCACACGTCCTGCCGGCGTGGATCCGGACTATCCCATCTACCAAGGCTACCTTTCCAGCCTGGACTCTCCCCTCACCCAGATTCTCGTAGAGCCCTCCTTCCGTCTGATTGGCACCATTGCCCTCTCACTTGGCTATGGCATCCGGCTGGTGGTCATCATCTATGCCATCATAGCCATCCCGGTCAAAGTCTGCATGTACTATAAGATTGGCGGCTATCCGCTTTTCTTCCTGATTATTGCGCTCTATCTCGGCAATTTCTATCAGCTCCATGACTGCACACAAATCAGAGCCGGAGCAGCGATAGCCATGTCAATGGTGGCTCTCTGGTATCGTGGCGAGGGGCGCTGGGGCATGCAGACACTCTTCTTGCTGCTGGGCATCCTGTTCCATTATTCGGCTGCCGTATTCCTGATTGTACTTGTCTTGAGCAATGAGGAGATGAGTGTAGTGAGCCGTATCCTCTGGAGCCTGTGCATTCCGGTGGCATTCGCCTTCTATCTCCTTGGCGTCAATCCCATCAGCCTCATCCCTATTCCTTTCATCGAAAAGAAAGCTGCCGTCTATGAGGCTGCCATGGATCAGGGAGAGCATACTGACATTCACGTCTTCAACGGACTCTTCCTGCTGCGCATCCTGCTGTTTGCCTACGCGCTTGTATTCTATCAGACCATACGTCCCCACCTCAAGCTCCTCTCCCTGTTTGTCAAGCTGCAGGGTCTCGGCATAGTAGCCTGGCTGGCACTCTGTAAGATGCCTGTGCTCTCATTCCGCATCAGCGAGCTCTTCTATCAGGTGGAGCTCTTCCTCATAGCAGCCATCATCTATACCATCCGTCCCTCGTGGGTCGGTAAGATTGCCGCAGCCTGCTTTGCCATTATATTCTATTATCTGAACCGAGTCAACTTCCTGTTGCATTTCTAAATGAGAGCGTATGGATAATAATATATATAATATACGAGGGATTGCCGCTGGCATTGTTCTCTATAATCCTGACGAGCAACGCCTCATTCAGAACATCACAGCCATCCTGCCGCAGGTTTCGGAGCTTTATCTGATTGACAATGCCTCGGCAAGCAGCAGCTGGAGTCAATGCCTCGCGGAGATAGCGCAGGATGCCAAGGTCATCACCCTGAGGAATGAGACAAACAAAGGGATAGCCGTTGCCCTGAATCAGATGATGCGTCTGGGGCAGGCTCGTGGCATGGATTGGGTACTGACCCTTGATCAGGATTCGGTTTGCCCACCAGCTTTGATCAGCCAGATGCTCCCTTATGCCGCAAGCATGACCAAAGCAGGAATTATCTGCCCTGTCATCGCAGACCGAAGCTTCGGCATCGAACGCCTCCCCTCCCCATCGGAGCCTGTCACGCTGCTCAAGGAGTGTATCACCTCCGCATCACTCACCCGAGTGAAGGCTTGGGAAGAGACAGGCGGCTTTGATGATCAGCTCTTCATTGATGCCGTAGATACGGACTTCTGCCTCACGCTTCAGGCGCACGGATGGCAGATAATTCAGGTCAACAGCATTCAGCTGACGCATGAGATTGGGCACCAGGCAACGCTTCATGTCCTGTTCGGACGCAAATACATTGCCTTCAACCATGCCCCATTCCGCTATTACTACATGGCAAGGAATCTGGTCTATCTCAGTCGAAAGCATCCGGGGTATCTGCAGCCAGCCCCCTATCGCTGCATACCTACACTTCTGGCACGCATGCTCGTCATCCTTTGCTGGGAAAGGGAAGAGAAGCTTGCCAAGTGCCGCCAGATCATCAGAGGCTTCCGGCACGGATGCAATTTCGCAAGCTCCACTTGACCCCTTCACTTCCTTTTCACTCCCCTTATATACCCTTCAAAACCCTTCAAATAATGCCCTCCTACCTGATTGTCATCGTCCTCTATGGCAAGCGCCTCGCGGAGTCAAGCAGCATCTGCTCGCTCACGGCATCCGGCAACCTCTTACGAGGTCGTTGCCGTCTGGTGGTGTGGGATAACAGTCCGATGCCCTGTGCTCAAGAGGAGTTAGAATCGCTGAAGCAGCGCAGCGGACTGGCTTTGGACTATCGGCATAATGACGGAGAGAACATCCCCCTGTCCACCCTCTACAACCGTACCATCGAGTTACTTTCTGACCAAGAGATGCTCGTAATTCTTGATGATGACTCGGTGTTCGATGCCGATTTCTTCATCCAGGCGGATCAGGCTATACTCTCCTATCCGGATGCTGATCTTTATCTGCCGGTGGTTCGGAATGGCAAAGACATAGTAAGTCCCGCTGCCATGGTGGGATTTAAGGGGCATTATCTGAAAGAAGTGAAGCCCGGGCCCATGTCCTGCCATCATCGTACAGCCATCAATAGTGGCATGATTATCAGCGCAAGGTATCTCAAGCATGAGTTTGAGGGCTATGATGAACGTATCCGTTTCTATTTTACGGACAATGATTTTATGTCACGCTTCACAGCCTCGCACCAGGAATTCATCGTCCTTGACTACACCATACAGCACACGCTCAACTTCTATGCACGCGGTGAGGACTATGAGACCAAATCACGCCGACTTCGCGAATTGAGACGTTCATTCCTAATTCTGATGCGTCGCCGGGGCATTTTTGCCTATCTCTCCACATGGCTCTATCTTGTGGTCTATTCCATCAAGTTCGCCATCATCCATCGTGATGTGCGTTATATCTTCGTAATGTAATGAAAATCGTATTTGACAATATTATCTATTCCTTACAGCACTATGGTGGCGTCTCCGTGGTGTGGAATAACCTTGTGTCACGCATGGTCAGCACAGGGAATGATGTGCAGTTTGTCGAATACGATGATGCCCAGCAGAACATCTCCCGCCAGCTTTTGCAGCTGCCACCAGAGCGGCTTCATATCCGCAAATCCCTCCTCATGGCATTACGCCGGTACTTCAACCCACGGCTTCCGCAGTCCATCCTGCAGAAGTTGGACGAAGGAGATAAGGAGCGCTTCATCTTCCATTCCAGTTATTTCCGCATAAGCACAGATCCTCGTGCCATCAACGTTACTACGGTTCATGACTTCACCTACGAGTTCTTTGTCCATAACTGGCTCAAGCGCTGGCTCCATTGCAGGCAGAAACATGCAGCCATCCGCAAGTCGCAGCACGTTGTATGCATCTCCGAGAACACACGCCGTGACCTGCTTCGCATCCTTCCTGATGTTGATCCTACCAAAGTCCATGTAATCTATAATGGTGTAGAGTCAGGCCGCTTCTATCCGCTTGAAGGGGTGGCGCATGCTGACTTTGCGCTCTTTGTGGGCAGGCGTGACCATTACAAGAATTTCCATGCCATCCTCCGTCCATTGGCAGAACTCGGCATCACCCTTCGCATCGTGGGCGAATCCTTATCCCCCAAGGAGTTATCACTATTGGCACAGAGCGGCATTAACTATCACTATTGCGGCATGGTAAGTGATGAGGAGCTGAACCGGCTTTACAATCAGGCGCTGTTCCTCTTCTATCCCTCCTGTTATGAAGGCTTCGGACTGCCCGTGCTTGAGGCGCAGATGGCAGGCTGTCCTGTGCTCGCCTTCAACGCCTCCTCCATCCCCGAAATCATAGGTGATCCCTCCCTCCTGCTGACCGAGATTTCTGCCCAGAGCATCAAACCCTACCTCCAGCGTTTCCGCCATCCCCTCTCCCGTCAGGCAGTCATATCAGCCGGTCTTCTCAATGCCGCCCGATTCTCCTGGGATAGGACAGCGGAACAATACTTGCGGGTTTATCAGCAAGGGATTACAATAGATTAATTCAAAAAAAAAATCAAAAGAAATCATCCGACTGTCAGCAGAGATTGATTTCTTTTGATTTTTTTTTTTGGAGCACTATCACAAGAGACCTTGTAGGAGTGAGAAATACCGCAGGTTATACACCCATGCCATCATCAGGAATTACCACACCTTGATTGCCGCCACCCGAAGGCGTATCCGAACCAGAGCCGCTACCTGAAGGACTCTGGCCACCACCGTTAGGGTCATTGCCCTCCTCGCTGCCGTTAAGGTCCACGGTGGTGCTGCCCTCCTTGATAGCCTTGATGAGCGCAGCCTGTGCCGAACGGCTTGCCACAAGGTTAAATTCCGCCTCGGTAATAAGGTTCTTGAACTCATCGCCACACTCCCAGACTACGTTCACACCCGTGATGTTCTGTGCCGTGAACTTGTCAGCCGACTCTGCACCCTTCGACTGGAGCGTCAGGCTGAAGTCGCCCATATCGCCCAGACGGATCTTCTTGCCCTCCAGAAGCTGCTCGCGCATACAGTCCACAGCCATGTAGAGGATAGCTGAGATGTCAGCACGCGAATAGACGCAGCCATGGGTAGAGATATGGCGGGCGAATTTCTCAATGGTCATCACGTCCGAGTACTGAGCTACAGCGAAGGCATTCAGCTTCTCAGTAACCACAAGGTCGAGGTCTTCCTGAGCGGGAGCCTCACCGGCAGCCTGAGCGGCCTTGATGCGTGACTTTGCCCTGTTGATGTCAATCAGATTGCTGTTGACTGGGCGCATTACAATAGAATAGTTAATCATAAAGCAACAAAAAAAGAAAAATAGTTAAACAATTATATAAATATCTCCGTTGCGAATCAGAAAGGTCTTCTATGATGCCCACCTTTTGCCATCTATGATGACCGGCGCCTGTCGTCTATGATGACCGAAGGTGGACGTCTCTCTCATCCTCGCGCTACAAAGATACAACATTACTTGTTGGCGCTCGGATGATAGCCGAACATAGCGTGCGATTGCATGACATTAATTCTTTCACTTTTAACGTTTCACTAATTTACGGTTCTCCCAGATACTCCACTATTGCCCTCACTTCGCGTGGCGTGAACGCTTTGGATTTGTGGTAATAACCCATTGCCTGCAGCTTATCCCATAGCTGGGTACAACGGCGAATCCATGCCATCAGATGATTAACAGCCGTACGAGGATTACTGTCAGGGAAGTACATCAGAGCCAGCTCCTTTTTTGTGTATGCCCGTAGGTGATAATATCGGTCAAATGATACCACCTGTAGCGCTCCAAATGATACCGGTTGTAACGCTCAAATGATACCGCTCATAGCGCACCAAATGATACCACCTGTAGCGCTCGAAATGATACCGCCTCAAATTGCTCCGTATCACTCCAAATGATACCACCCGTAGCACATCAAATGATACCGGCTGTATCACTCCAAATGATACCGATATTTTAGA